>NZ_JBWKZU010000028.1:0-70623 GCF_059424825.1 Acidovorax sp. GW101-11A03
GGGGTAGCCAATCTTGCGTGCGGACACGTTGCCGTCGATGACGGTGACCGGCGCAACCATCAGCTCGTCCACCACCAGATCGCCTTGGTGAAACATCACCCCCTCGTCCTCAAAGGCGTGGGCGGCGTCGAAAAAGGCGTTTTCCTGGATCAGCCGCGCTTGGCGTGTTGTCCAGGCATCGAAATCGGCGAATGAAATTCTGTTCATGCGAAGCGCAGCATCGTGTGGAGGGCGGTTGCCGCTCAATACACCAGCTTCTCCGGCCGGATCTCCTGCAGGATGGTCGTCGCAATCTCTTCGATCGACTTGGTGGTGGTGGACAACCAGCGGATGCCCGCGCGGCGCATCATGGCCTCGGCTTCGGAGACTTCCATGCGGCAGTTTTCGATGCTGGCGTAGCGGGAGTTGGGGCGGCGCTCGGCGCGGATCTCGGCCAGGCGGTCGGGGCTGATGGTCAGGCCAAAGATCTTGCTGCGGAACGGCACCAGGGCCGGGGGCAGCTGGCGGCGTTCGAAGTCCTCGGGGATCAGCGGGTAGTTGGCGGCTTTCAGGCCACATTGCATGGCCAGGTACAGGCTGGTGGGCGTTTTGCCGCTGCGGCTCACGCCCACCAGGATCACGTCGGCACCGGCCAGGTCGCGGTTGCTCTGGCCGTCGTCGTGGGCCAGGCTGAAGTTGATGGCTTCGATGCGGTCGGTGTACTCCTTGCTGCGGCTCACGTCACTGAAGCGGCCCACGCGGTGGTGCGACTTGATGCCCAGCTCTTCCTCCAGCGGGTGGACGAAGGTGCCGAACATGTCCAGCAGCATGCCCTTGCAGCCTTCCTGAATGACCTTGAGCACCTCCATATTGACCAGGGTGGTGAAAACCACGGGCTTTTTGCCCTCGACCTCGCCGGTGTGGTTGATCTGCCGCACGGCCTGGTGGGCCTTGTCCACGGTGTCGATGAAGGGCAGGCGCACATGGCGCGGCTTCATTTCGAACTGTGCCAGGATGGCGTTGCCGAAGGTTTCGGCGGTGATGCCGGTGCCGTCAGAGACAAAAAATACGGTGCGCGAGTGCATGGGGCCCCTTTTTTTGGATGCGGTTTGCGCCAGCGGGGTGGCCACCACAAAGACGTGGCGATGGCCCGATTTGCGCGAGTCGCGTGAAAGCGTCAGCCCGTTGCCAGAAGCTCGGGCCTACAATTGTCACAATTATCTGATTCTCACCATGCACACCGTCGGCCTACAACCACAACGACAAAGCCTCAGGCCGTGCATGGCCGCCTGCCAGGAGCCATCCAGGGCCCGGCATGCAGACCCGGTTTCAACTTCTGGAGCTTTCCCATGTCTGCACTTTTCAGCCCGACCGCCCTGGTCGTACCGTTTGAAAACCTGAGAATGACCGATGTCGAGGCGGTAGGCGGTAAAAACGCCAGCCTCGGCGAGATGATCTCCCAGCTGCCGCAGGGCGTGCGCGTGCCCACGGGCTTTGCCACCACCGCCCACGCGTTCCGCGAATTCCTGGCCTACGACGGCCTGGCCGACAAGATCAGCGCCAAGCTCAAGAGCCTGGACACCGAGGACGTGCGTGCGCTGGCCCAGGTCGGCGCCGAGATCCGCGCCATGGTTGAGGCCCAGCCTTTCCCGGCCGATCTGCAAAAGGCCATTGCCGACGAATTTGCCAAGCTGAGCGCGGGCAACCCCAATGCCTCGTTTGCCGTGCGCTCGTCCGCCACGGCCGAGGATCTGCCCGACGCATCCTTTGCCGGCCAGCAGGAAACCTTCCTGAACGTGGTGGGCATCGACGAAGTCATGCACAAGATGAAGGAAGTGTTCGCGTCGCTGTACAACGACCGCGCCATCTCCTACCGCGTGCACAAGGGTTTCGAGCACGACGTGGTGGCCCTGTCGGCGGGTGTGCAGCGCATGGTGCGCTCTGACCTGGGCGCGGCAGGCGTGATGTTCACCATCGACACCGAATCCGGCTTTGAAGACGTGGTCTTCATCACCAGCAGCTACGGCCTGGGCGAGACGGTGGTGCAGGGCGCCGTGAACCCCGACGAGTTCTACGTGCACAAGCCCATGCTCAAGGCGGGCAAAAAGGCGCTGATACGCCGCAACCTGGGCAGCAAGCTGATCCAGATGGTGTTCTCCACGCCGGAAGAAAAAGCCGCCAGCGGCAAGCTGGTCAAGACCGTGGACGTGCCCACCGAGCAGCGCAACCGCTACTCGCTGACCGATGCCGATGTGGAACAACTGGCCCGCTACGCGCTGGTGATCGAGCAGCACTACGGCCGCCCCATGGACATCGAGTGGGGCAAGGACGGCACTGACGGCCAGCTCTACATCCTGCAAGCCCGCCCCGAGACCGTGAAGAGCCAGGCCAAGGGCCAGGCAGAGCTGCGCTACAAGCTCAAGGGCCACGGCACCGTGTTGGCCGAAGGCCGTGCGATTGGCCAGAAGATTGGCACCGGCCCCGTGCGCCTGGTGCACAACATTTCCGAGATGGACAAGGTCCAGCCCGGCGATGTGCTGGTGACCGACATGACCGATCCCAACTGGGAGCCCGTGATGAAGCGCGCCAGCGCCATCGTCACCAACCGGGGCGGCCGCACTTGCCACGCCGCCATCATTGCGCGCGAGCTGGGCATTCCGGCCGTGGTGGGCTGTGGTGACGCGACGGAGCGGCTGAAGGATGGCACGCTGGTCACGGTGAGCTGCTCCGAGGGCGACACGGGCAAGATCTACGACGGCCTGCTCGAAACCGAAGTGACCGAAGTGCAGCGCGGCGAGATGCCTCCCATCAAGACCAAGATCATGATGAACGTGGGCAACCCCCAGCTGGCGTTTGACTTTGCCCAGCTGCCCAACGCGGGCGTGGGCCTGGCCCGCCTGGAATTCATCATCAACAACAACATCGGCGTGCACCCCAAGGCGATCCTGGATTACCCCCAGATCGACGCCGACCTGAAGAAGGCCGTGGAGTCCGTGGCCCGTGGCCATGCGTCCCCCCGCGCGTTCTACGTGGACAAGGTGGCCGAAGGCGTGGCCACCATTGCCGCCGCCTTCTGGCCCAAGCCCGTCATCGTGCGCCTGTCGGACTTCAAGTCCAACGAATACCGCAAGCTCATCGGCGGCAGCCGCTACGAGCCCGAGGAAGAAAACCCGATGCTCGGCTTCCGTGGCGCCGCCCGCTACATCAGCGAGGACTTCGGCGAAGCCTTTGCGATGGAATGCGAAGCGCTCAAGCGCGTGCGCAACGACATGGGCCTGACCAATGTGCAGGTGATGGTGCCCTTTGTGCGCACGCTGGGCCAGGCCGAACGCGTGACCAAGCTGCTGGCCACCCACGGCCTGCAGCGTGGCAAGGACGACCTCAAGGTCATCATGATGTGCGAGGTGCCCAGCAATGCCATCCTGGCCGAGCGCTTCCTGGAGTTCTTCGACGGCTTCTCCATCGGCTCCAACGACCTGACTCAGCTCACCCTGGGTCTGGACCGTGACTCGGGCCTCGAGCTGCTGGCGCAGGACTTTGACGAACGCGACCCGGCTGTCGAGGCGCTGATCCACCAGGCCATCAAGGCCTGCCTGGCGCAGGGCAAGTACATCGGCATCTGCGGCCAGGGCCCCAGCGACCACCCTGACTTTGCGCAGTGGCTGGCCAAGGAAGGCATCTCGTCGATCTCGCTCAACCCCGACAGCGTGATCGCCACCTGGCAGCAACTGGCTGCAGGCTGACGCAAAGGGCTGCTGCACCGCCATGGGCCGCCACATCGCTCGCGCCAGAGTTCGTGATGTGTTTGTGATCTGACCACGGTGTGGTCGTGACATGCCCATGATGCGTTCTCAGCAGCCCAACCCCCGCCCGAGCGAGCCGGAGATGGCGGGGCCTTTCCCGCCCGACTTGCATGACGTGCGCCACATCAAGCTCAAGGCGGGGCTCTTGTTGCTGTGGGCCCTGGTGTCGTTCGGTGCCACCTATTTCGCCCGCGACCTGCAGGTGCTGGTGTTTGGTGGGTGGCCACTGGGTTACTGGATCGCGGCCCAAGGTGCCGTGCTGGTGTTCATCGGCATCGTGGTGGCCTATGGCTGGGCCATGAACCGTTTTGAGCGGGAGGACCTGGCAGACCGCGAGGCCCCGCCACTGTCTTCTGCACAGGCCCCCGACCGCCCCCATGGCTGAGCGCAAGCCAGGAGGCCCTGTGGATGGTGACCGCGCCTACCTGTGGCGGCTGCATCGCATCCTGGCGCTGTATGTGGCGGGGGTATTGGGTTTTCTGGCGCTGATGACCTGGGCCGAGCACCAGGGCCTGTCGCGCCACTGGATCGGCCCGATCTTTCTGTTCCTCACCGTGATGGTCTACGCCGGTATTGGCGTGTATGGCCGCACGACGGACCCCGAGGACTACTACGTGGCCGGGCGGCGCATTCCGCCCATGTACAACGGCATGGCCACGGCTGCCGACTGGATGAGTGCGGCCTCGTTTATCAGCCTGTCGGGTGCTCTGTATCTGCAGGGCTTTTCGGGCACGCCGGGGCAGGCGGGGGGGCTGGCCTATCTGCTGGGCTGGACGGGCGGCTTCTGTCTGGTGGCCATGCTGATTGCGCCGCATCTGCGTGCCATGGGGCTGTACACCGTGCCCGATTTTTTCCATGTGCGTTTTGGTGGCCGCTGGCCGCGCGTGATTGCCGCGCTGGCGGCGGTGCTGTGCTCGTTCACCTATGTGGTGGCGCAGATCTATGGCGTGGGGCTGATCGCCTCGCGCCTCACGGGTGTGCAGTTCGAGATCGGCATCATGCTGGGCCTGGGTGGGGTGCTGCTGTGTTCGTTCCTGGGCGGCATGCGGGCCATTACCTGGACGCAGGTGGCGCAATACGTGGTGCTGCTGCTGGCGTTCATGATTCCGGTGTCGTGGCTGGCCTACAAGCAGCTGGGCAACCCGCTGGCGCCACTGGTCTACGGGGCGCAGATCGGCAAGATCGCCGACCTGGAGGCGCAGCTGCTGGACTCCCCGGCCGAGCACCAGGTGGTGCAGGCCTACCTGCAGCGCGCCAAGGATTTTGAGGCGCGTCTGCAGAACGTGGAGGCCTCGCTGGCGCACGAGCGCGAGAAGGGGCGCGAGCGCATCCGGGCGCTGCGCGCGCAGAACGCCGACGTGGGCCTGATCGTGGCCGCAAGCCGCGAGCTGGCCGCACTGCCACGCGATGCCAATGCCGCGCGCGAGCGCTGGACCCGCGAAATGCGCGAGAACTACGAGCGCGCACGCCCCCTGGGCGGGCTGCCGCCCCACAGCCAGGCCTATGTGGGCGACCCCGATGGCACGCCAGAAGAGCAGCGCGACTACGAACTGACGCGCCGCAACTTTCTGGCGCTCATGTTCTGCCTGATGGTGGGCACGGCGGGGCTGCCGCACCTGCTCACCCGGTTCTACACCTCGCCCTCGGTGTCGGCGGCACGTGCATCGGTGGGGTGGTCGCTGTTTTTTATTGCGCTGCTGTACCTCAGCGCCCCGGCGCTGGCGGTGCTGGTCAAGTTCGAGGTGATGCAGAACCTGGTGGGCAGCAGCTTCGAAGCGTTGCCTACCTGGATGGCCCAGTGGTCGCGGGTGGACAGCTCGCTCCTGTCGCTGGAAGACGTGAATGGCGACGGCCTGATCCAGTTTGGCGAGATCCGCCTCGGGGCCGACCTCATCATGCTGGCCACGCCCGAGCTGGGCGGCCTGCCATATGTGGTGTCGGGCCTGGTGGCGGCGGGTGGGCTGGCGGCGGCGCTCTCGACGGCGGATGGCTTGTTGCTCACCATCAGCAATGCGCTGGTGCGCGACCTGTACTTTCAGGACTCGCAGCGCAAGGCCTCGCCCGAGCAGCGGGTGATCCTGAGCAAGTTTGCGCTGCTGGCGGTGGCCCTGTCGGCCGCTTTTGTTGCGGCGCTCAAGCCTTCCGAGATCCTGCCCATGGTGTCGGCGTCGTTCTCGCTGGCCGCATCGGCCTTTGTGCCTGCCATGGTGCTGGGCATTTTCTGGCGCGGCACCACGCGGCAGGGGGCGGTGGCGGGCATGCTCACCGGGCTGGGCATCGCGGTTTACTACATGCTGTCGCATGTGCCTGCCGTGCAGGGCGTGTTGCCCCGTTGGCTGCTGGCCGATGGGCTCTGGTTTGGCATCCAGCCTATCTCTGCCGGTGTGTTTGGCGTGCCCTGCGGGCTGTTGGTCACGGTGGTGCTGAGCTGGATGACACGGCCAGCCCCGGCGCTGCCGCCCGTCCGCTCGGAAATGTAGGCCCCCGCCGGGCAGGGATCGGGTGTATTTATGTGTAAACCCCGATTTCCATAGGTTTCAAAACATGGGATTCTGGGCTGCACAGCGTGGCCTATCGGCCAGTGCAACCGTCTGGCCTTAGCTGCCACCGTATTCATTCCCTAGGAGAGGCATGGTTCTCGTCAAAACCCAGGCCGGGCAAGAGGCACTCAAGGATCGCCGTGGCAGTTTGAGTTCGCGCCAGCGTTCGGCATTCATCCTGTTTGACGGCAAACGCAGCATGGGCGAAGTCCTGGCGGCCACGGCGGCCATGGGCATTACGCAGGACGATGTCCAGACCATGATTGCCCAGGGGCTGCTGGCCCCGTTGTCGGGCCAGCCCCTGCCGGTGTTTGCCCAGGCGGGTGGCCCGGCATCGGCGCTTGCGGACGCTGCCGATGCCCTGGAGGCCCTGGGCACCGATCTGGGCACCATTGCCTCGCCCGTGGAGGGCTCGGGGCGCTCGCCCAAGGAGCGTTACCAGGCCGCTTACCCCATTGCGACGGAGCTGACGGCAGGCCTGGGGCTGCGCGGGTTTCGCCTGAACCTGGCAGTGGAAGGGGCGGGCAGCTTTGACGATCTGGCGGCGCTGGCCCCCAAGATCCGCGAGGCCGTGGGCGACGACAAGTTCGAACGGCTGGACCACGCGCTGTTTGACTGAGCCCTTCGCACACACTGCGCCTTTGCCCGTTTCGCCTGTTTTCCCTGTTTTGGAGGGCGGCGAGTGCGGTTCGCAGAAAACAAAAAAGCGGCCCGCAGGCCGCTTTGGTTTTTTTGTAGCCCGAGGGGCCCGCGATCAGCGGCCGACCTTGAGCAGTTCCACGTCGAACTTGAGTGTGGCGTTCGGGGGGATCACGCCGCCTGCGCCACGGGCGCCGTAGCCCAGGGCGGCGGGGATGATCAGGGTGCGCTTGCCGCCGATCCTCATGCCTTGCACGCCTTCGTCCCAGCCCTTGATGACCATGCCCGCGCCCAGTGCAAATTCAAAGGGGTCGTTGCGGTCGCGGCTGGAGTCGAACTTGGCGCCTTGTTCGCCGTTGTTGTACAGCCAGCCGGTGTAGTGCACCGACACGGTCTGGCCCTTGGTGGCTTCGGCGCCTTCGCCCACGGTGGTGTCTTCGTACTGCAGGCCGGATGCGGTGGTGGTCAGTGCCATGGTGGAGGTTCCTTGAATGCTATTAAAAATATAGCTTCTAGCGCTTGCTCATCGCGCGCTAGAAGCTATTTAGAGTGCTATTTTAGCGAATGCCCTGTGCAGGGCCGGGGGCTCAGGCCTTCTTGGCCCGGCCTGCCACCCAGCGGGTGGCGAAGGCCTGCACGTCCGACAGGCGCTTGAGCAGGTCGGCGCCCGAGGGGGTGACGGTGTAGCCGTCGCTGCCATGGTCCACAAAACCGGCCTCGCGCAGTTCCTTGATGCGGGTGTTGAGCGTGTTGGGGGTGATGCCGCCCACGCTGTCCTGCAGCAGGCGGAAGGTCTGGGGGTGGCCGTCCTTCAGGGCCCACAGCACGCGCAGTGCGTAGCGGCATTCAAGCCGCTCGAACAGTTGGTTGATGGCGACATTTTCTTTGGAGCTCATGGACGCTTCTCCTCGCGCAAGTGTTGGATCTCGATTCGGATCGGGCGGACGGTTGCCGGGCCCGTGATGTGCTGAAACTATAGCGCGGAACCCGTTTTGCTACAAGTTTGGTAGCTCAGAATGCACGTCACATATGCGCTGAAGGGGAAATTTGGGCCATTCGCCAGCAAAATGTTGCGCACCGGCCACGGATCAGGGGGCCGGGAGCAGATGCCCCTGCCGCGCCAAATACCCCACCAGCAACTGCGCCGCCGGGGGCAGGGCGCTGGCGCTGCGGTAGCAGATGGCAAAGCGCCGCCGGGCCCAGGGGTCGCTCAGCGGGACGATGCGCACCGGTGCCAACTGGGCAAACGGCTGGGCCACCTCGCGCGGCACCACGCTGATGGCGAGGTTGGCGCGTACCACCCGCAGGGCGGCGTCAAAGTTGGACACCAGCACCCGGTGGGCCAGCATTTTTCCTTCCACTGCGGCGGCGCGCGCCAGCAGCACCTGTACCGCGCTCAGCGCGGGCATGCTCACGAATTCGTGCTCCAGCACATCGGCAAACCGCACGCTCTGCAACTGCGCCACGGGGTGCGACTCGTGTGCTACCACAGCCAGGTGGTCGCTGCGGTAGGCGCTGGTTTCCAGGCCCGACAGGTCGGCCGCGTCCCAGCAGATGCCGATGGACGCGCTGCCGTCGCGCACGCCTTGCACCACGTCCGGGCTCACGCGCTCCTCCAGGCTGATCTGGATGTTGCGGTGTGCAGGGTCCTGCAGAAAGGCCGCCACATCGTCGGCCAGCGACTCGGCCATGACCGAGGCCGTGACCAGCATGCGCACATGGCCGCGCGTGCCGGTGGCGTAGGCCGCCATGTCGCGCTCGATCTGCCCCACGCTGGCCAGCATGGTGCGGGCATGCTCCAGCAGCGTCTCGCCCGCCGGGGTGGGCACCACGCCCCGCCGTTTGCGCAGCAGCAGTGGCGTGCCCACGGTGTCTTCCAGCTGCGCCAGCCGCTTGCTGATGGCCGAGCCCACGATGGACTCCTGCTCGGCCACACGCGCGATGCTGCGCTGCTCGCACACGGCGGCAAAGAGGCGCAGGGTCTGCAGATCCAGTTCGCGCACGGCAAACCTCCAAGTGTTGTGATGTTTCGTTTGGGAATGTTATGGCTTCCGAGATGTATTTTCTGATTCATTCGGGAATTTTTAGAATCTTGCCCAGACCCACCCGAAAGAGACATCCCGTGCGCACCTCCCCGATCCCGTCCGACCTGCAGCCCCCGGCGGCCCGCGCCACCGTCCGCGAAGTCGGCCTGCGCGACGGCCTGCAAAGCATCGCCACGGTGGTGCCCACCGCGCACAAGATTGAATGGATCAACGCTGCCTACGCCGCCGGCCAGCGCGAGATCGAGGTGGGCTCCTTCGTGCCCGCCCGCCTGCTGCCCCAGCTGGCCGACACGGCCGAAGTGCTGTCCCACGCCAAAACGTTGCCCGGCCTGGTGGCCTCGGTGCTGGTGCCCAACTTTAAGGGCGCCGAGCGCGCGCTGGAGTGCGGCGCCGACCTGATGGTGGTGCCCTTGTCTGCCAGCCACGCCCACAGCCTGGCCAACCTGCGCAAGACCCCCGACGAGGTGGTTGCCGAGGTGGCCCGCATCCGTGCGCTGCGCGACGCCAGTGGCAGCCGCACATTGATCGAAGGTGGCGTGGGCACGGCATTTGGTTGCACCCTGCAGGGCGAGGTGGCTGAGAGCGAAGTGCTGCGCCTGATGGTGGCCTTGCTGGATGCGGGGGCCGACCGCGTGAGTCTGGCCGACACAGTGGGCTATGCCGACCCGGCCTCGGTCGCCCGGCTGTTTGAAAAGGCCCGCGCCCTGGTGGGCGACCGCCTGGCCTGCGCGCACTTCCACGACACGCGCGGCATGGGCCTGGCCAATGTGTATGCCGCCTGGCAGGCAGGCATCACGCGCTTTGATGCCTGCCTGGCGGGCATTGGCGGCTGCCCGCACGCGCCGGGCGCCAGCGGCAATGTCACCACCGAAGACCTCGTGTTCATGCTGGAGCGCATGGGCGTTGCCACTGGTATCGACGTGACCGCGCTGCTCGCGCTGCGCCAGCGCGTGGCCGGCTGGTTGTCGGGCGAGACCCTGCATGGCACGCTGTGGCAGGCCGGGCTGCCGCAGAATGCCGCACCCGCCGCGCTGCGCTTGGCAGCAACGGCCTGAACCCCTTTTCGGAACGCCCTGAACATGAACGACGACACACCCGCCACCCCCTTGTCCCCCCGCCTGCCCCTCGAAGGCCTGCGCGTAGTCGAGTTCACCCACATGGTCATGGGCCCCACCTGCGGCATGGTACTGGCCGACCTGGGCGCCGAGGTCATCAAGGTCGAGCCCGTGGAAGGCGACCGCACGCGCCACCTGCTGGGCGCAGGCGCGGGCTTCTTCCCCATGTTCAACCGCAACAAGAAGAGCATTGCCATCGACCTGCGCAGCCCCGAGGGCCTGGCAGTGGCGCGCAAGCTGGCAGCATCCGCCGACGTGGTGGCGCAAAACTTCAAGCCGGGCGTGATGACCAAGTACGGCCTGGACTATGCCGCGCTGAGCGAGGTCAACCCGCGCCTCATCTACGTCAACCACACCGGCTTCTTGCCCGGCCCGTACGAGCACCGCACGGCGCTCGATGAGGTGGTGCAGATGATGGGCGGCCTGGCCTACATGACCGGCCGCCCTGGCGACCCGCTGCGCGCGGGCAGCAGCGTGAACGACATCATGGGCGGCATGTTCGGCGCGATCGGTGCGATGGCGGCGCTGATGCAGCGCGGCGTCACCGGGCGCGGGCAGGAGGTGGACTCGGCCCTGTTCGAGAACAACGTGTTCCTGGTCGGCCAGCACATGATGCAGTACGCCGTCACCGGCAAACCGGCGGCCCCCATGCCCGACCGCATTTCGTCCTGGGCCGTGTACGACGTGTTCAGCGTGAAGGACGGCGGGCAGATCTTTTTGGCCGCCGTGAGCGATGCGCAGTGGCAGACCTTCTGCGACGCCATGGGCTATGCCGACCTGAAGGCCGACACGGGCCTCGCCACCAACAACGACCGCGTGCGCGCCCGTCCCACGCTGATGCCCGTGCTGCGCGAGCGGCTGGCGCAGCACACGGCCGATGAGCTGGCCGCGATCTTCGAGCGCCACGGCCTGCCGTTTGCACCCATCCGCCGACCCGAAGAACTGTTTGACGACCCGCACCTGCAAGCCACCGGTGGCCTGGCCGACATCACGCTGCCCGACGGTGAGCGCGCCGGGCAGACTGCGCAGATCACGCTGATGCCCCTGCGCATGGACGGCCAGCGCCTGGATGTGCGCCGTGACCCGCCACGCCTGGGCCAGCACACCGCCGAGCTGCTGCAGGGCCTGGGCTACACGGCCGATGACGTGGCCGCGTTGCAGGCCAGCGGGGCCATTGCCTGATTTTTCCTTGACGACCGGGGGCTCATCACGCGGCGCAGACCGCAGGCCCCGGATTCCAAACCTACTACCGGAGACAACCGTGCCCCAGCCCACCCCTGCCTTTGACTTGCCCCGCATCGCGCCCGCCACGCACGGCCTGCCCACGCGTCGCCAGGCCCTGGCCACCGGCGCCGCCGTGCTGGGGGCTGCGGCCTGGGGCCTGCCCCGCTTGGCTCGCGCCCAGGGTGACGGCAAACCGCTGCGCGTGATCCTGCCGCTGTCGGCGGGCTCGGGGGCGGACGGCGCCATCCGCGCCATCAGCACCAGCCTGGCCAAGGCGCTGGGCCAGCCGGTGGTCATCGAAAACCTGCCGGGCGCGGGTGGCATCACCGGCACCACGCAAATCGTGCGGGCGCCGAAGGACGGCTCGGTGATCGGCGTGGTGTCCAACAACCATGTGGTCAACCCTAGCGTGTACAAGAACATCCCGTTCGATTCGCTGGCCGACATCACGCCCATCACCATCATTGGCGCCACGCCCTTTGTGCTGGTGGCCCACCCCTCGGTGCCCGCCAAGACGGTGCAGGAGCTGGTCGCGCTGGCCAAGTCCAAACCCGGCGTGCTCAACTACGGGTCATCCGGCAACGGCACCATCCTGCACCTGGGCGCGGCCATGTTTGTGGACCAGGCGCAGCTCGACATCAAGCACATCCCCTACCGGGGCATGGGCCCGCTGATGAACGACATCCTGGGCGGGCAGGTGCAGCTGGGGGTGGTGGCGGTGGCGCCCGCTGCGGCGCACATCAAGTCGGGCGCGCTGCGCGCCCTGGGGGTGACCACGGCCAGCCGCGTGCCCCTGCTGCCCGGGGTGCCGACCATTGCCGAACAGGGCCTGCCGGGCTACGAACTGGATGGCTGGATCGCCCCCGTGGCGCCTGCGGGCCTGCCCAAGGCCGAGCTGGCCCGGCTGTACAACGGCTTCAAGGCCGCCATGGAGATGCCCGAGGCGCGTGATGCACTGCTTGCCCAGGGCTACGAGATCAAGCTCACGCCGCCCGAACCCGCCGCCGCCTTCTTCCGCACCGAAGCCGCGCGCATGGCGCAGGTGGTGAAGAACGCCCACGTGAAGATTGACTGACTGATGGCGGGCCGGGCGGCGGGTGGGGCAGGGCATGGCCTGGCAGGCCGCCCGACCATTTGCCACGCCGCTTTGAAGCAAAGATTTGAAGCTTTTTAGGCCGTTACCGCGCTATGGGTAAGCCTTTTGAGCTATTGTTTTGATAGTAATCTGCGTCAGGCTTGTGGTGCGGGCAACGCGTGATGCTGGTGGTGTTGCGGAGAGCGCTGCGGATGCTGCTGATGTGACTGGTGCCGCAGGCGGAACACCGCCACGGCATCCACCAACTGGCGGGCCTGGCCGCTCAGGCTGCCTGCGGCGGCGGCGCTTTCTTCCACCAGGGCGGCGTTCTGCTGCGTCACATCGTCCATGCGCACGATGGCTTGTGTCACGCGCTGCATGTCCGAGGTCTGCGCGGCGCTGGCCTGGCTGATTTCTTCCATCAGGCTGCTCACCTCGCGGATGGACGCCACGACCTCGGTCATGGTGGTGCCCGCATCCCGCGCCAGGTCCGAGCCCGCCTGCACACGTTCCACGCTGGTCTGGATCAGCGCCTTGATCTCGCGCGCCGCCCCGGCGCTGCGCGTGGCCAGGTTGCGCACCTCGCTGGCCACCACGGCAAAACCCCGGCCTTGTTCGCCTGCGCGCGCGGCCTCTACGGCAGCATTCAGCGCCAGGATGTTGGTCTGGAACGCAATCCCGTCGATCACGCCAATGATGTCGGCAATGCGGCGCGAACTCTCCTGGATGCCCTGCACCACCTCCACCATCTGCGTCACCACATCGCCGCCGCGCTGTGCCACGGTGGCGCCGCTCTTGGCCAGTTCGTTGGCACGTTGCGCGTTCGAGGCGTTCTGCTGCACCGTGGCCTGCAGTTGCTGCATGGACGAAGCGGTTTCGTCCAGCGACGAAGCCTGCTCTTCGGTGCGCATGCTCAGGTCGGCATTGCCCTGGGCTATTTCGGCACTCGCGCTGGCCACGCCCTCGGCGTTGCTGCGCACACCCGCCACCACGGTCTCCAGGTTGTCCTGCATGGCGCGCAGGGCTTCGAGCAGCCGGGCGGGCTCGTCGCGGCCTTCCACGCGGATGCTGGTGGTGAGGTCGCCCGCCGCCACCTTGTGGGCCAGCGACACCGCCACACCCAGCGGCCGCACCACCGACCGTGTGAGCAGCCAGCCCGCGCAGGCGCCCAGTGCGGTCACCAGCGCCAGCGCCACCAGGCTGCTGACCAGCGCGTGCCGCGCGTCTTGCCCCGCCTGCTGGGCAATGGCTGCGCTGCTGGCGGCCACCTGCTGGCTCAGCTCGGTGAGCAGCTTGGCCGGGCCCTGGTCAATGTCGGCCACGTCGGCATCCCCGGCCGATGGCACAAAGCCCAGCGACTGGAACACCTCAAAACCCTTGCGGTAACCCTGCGCCATCTGCGCGTGGGCCTGGGTGAACTTTTGCAGCGCGGCCTTTTCCTGCGCGTCGGTCAGCTGGGGCTCCAGCGCCTTGGCGGCATCGGCCACGCGTTTTTCGCTGGCCTGGAAGGCGTTCCAGTGCAATTCGCGCTTGCGCGAGTCTTCGCCGCGCAGCAGGGTGTTCTTCCACTCCAGCACCTGGGTCTTGAACTCGCTTTCCATGCGGCTCACGGCGCGTTCCTGCGCCACGCGCTCCAGCACCGTGGTGTCGTAGGTGCCCAGCGTGCGGTACAGCGTGGCGATGCCGAACAGCGCGGCGCCCAGCAGCAGCGCCAGCACCAGGCCCAGGGCCGTGGCCATGCGTGCGCCGATGGAGTGGTTGGACATTTTCATCAGAGGCTCCAAAGGTTCTGCAGCGGGCCCGGAGGGCCTGGCGGTGAGATCAGGCCTTCAGCTTGAGCAAATAGACCATCACGCGGGCGGTGGTGAGGTCCAGCTCCATGAACTCTGCCAAATCCTTGCCCGTGAGCCAAGAGGGTTCCCACCGGTTCTGCTTGAGCGTGCGCGTCCAGGACTCATGGTGGGTGGCGGCTTCGATGGCGGCCAGCATCTCGGCCGCCCGCGCAGGTGCCACGCCCTTGCCGGTGAACACGCCGCGCCAGTTGGCCATGACGGCGTCCAGCCCCTGTTCGCGGAACGCGGGCAGGCCAAACGCGCTGCGGCGCGACGAGACGCCGATGGCACGCAGCTTGCCCGCCGCAATCGCGTCGCTGAACTCGCTGTAGCCCGACAGGCCCACGGCCGCGTTGCCAGACATCACGGCCTCGACCACGTCGGCACCACCCGGAAACGGCTTGTAGACCAGCCCTTCCGGGTTGGCCTTGGTGGCACGCGCCAAGACTCCCGCAAAGATATGGTCCACCCCTCCGGCAGAGCCACCAGCCACGGGCACCGCCTTGAGGTCTGCGCGCATGGCATCGGCCAGGTCCTTGGTGGTCTTGATGGGCGATTGCGCCGCCACCGCCGCCACCAGGTAGTCACTGGTCAGGCGCGCCAGGGGCTGTATCTGGCTCATGTCCACGGCAGGTTTTTGCAGCGCCACGGCGCCCACCATCACCATGCCCCCCATGAAGAGGGTGTTGGCATCGTTGCCGTACTTTTCAGCGTACTTGGCGAGGCCAATGGTGCCGCCCTTGCCGCCGATGTTCTCGTACTCGACCTGGTCGGCCGCGCCCGCGCCCACCAGCGCTGCGCCCAGCGCGCGGCCAGTCTGGTCCCAGCCGCCACCGGGGTTGGCGGGGATCACGATGCGCAGCGTGCCCACCAGCTTGGGTGCCTTGGGCGGCGCGCTGCGCGCGGCAGCGCCTGCGGCCGCCGCCTGGGCCCAGGCGGAAGTGGCAAACGAGGTACCTAGTGCGCCGATGGCGCCCGTGGCGGTGGCGCGGGCAAGGATCTGGCGGCGGTTGAAGGAGGTCGTCATACGGTCTTTGGCAAAAAAAGGGGGGGATGCAGATCGTTGGGTCGGCCTGTGCGCACTGCGACAGGAGATTGCCGAACTGCATGGCAGTCTCCTTCAGCCGTGTGGCAATGGTCACCATCCAAGCTGTCAGTCTGCTGTCGCTGGCATGGGGGTAAACGTGGGGGCCGCGCTGAGCAAAGCCCAAAAAAACGCCCTGCGCCGCAGGTGCGGGGCAGGGCGTTGGGGCCAGCGAAGGCTGGGTTGCGAGGCTTACGGCGCTTACAGCGAGTCGATGAAGCTGCGCAGCTTGTCCGAGCGGCTGGGGTGCTTGAGCTTGCGCAGTGCCTTGGCTTCGATCTGGCGGATGCGTTCGCGGGTCACGTCGAACTGCTTGCCCACTTCTTCCAAGGTGTGGTCGCTGGTCATTTCGATACCGAAACGCATGCGCAGCACCTTGGCTTCACGCGGCGTGAGGCCGTCCAGGATGTCCTTGACCACGTCGCGCAGGCCGGCCTGCATGGCGGCTTCGATAGGAGCGGTGTTGGCACCGTCCTCGATGAAGTCGCCCAGGTGGCTGTCGTCGTCGTCCCCGATCGGCGTTTCCATGGAGATCGGCTCCTTGGCGATCTTCATGATCTTGCGGATCTTGTCCTCGGGGATCTCCATCTTGGCCGCCAGGATGGACGCATCGGGCTCAAAGCCAAACTCTTGCAAGTGCTGGCGGCTGATGCGGTTCATCTTGTTGATCGTCTCGATCATGTGCACCGGGATACGAATGGTGCGCGCCTGGTCGGCGATCGAGCGGGTGATGGCCTGGCGAATCCACCAGGTGGCGTAGGTCGAGAACTTGTAGCCCCGGCGGTATTCGAACTTGTCCACCGCCTTCATCAGGCCAATGTTGCCTTCCTGGATCAGGTCGAGGAACTGCAGGCCCCGGTTGGTGTACTTCTTGGCAATCGAGATCACGAGGCGCAGGTTGGCCTCGATCATTTCCTTCTTGGCATCGCGCGAGGTGGCTTCGCCTTCGTTCATGCGCTTGTTGATGCCTTTGAGCTCGGCCAGCGGCACAACCACGCGCGACTGCAGGTCCATCAGCTTTTGCTGCAGGTCCTGGATGGGCGGGATGTTGCGCGCAATCACGGCCGACCAGGGCTTGCCCGCAGCGGCCTGCTTCTCGACCCATTGCAGGTTCAGCAGGTTGGGCGGGAAGTCCTTGATGAAGGTTTCCTGGGGCATGCCGCACTTGTCCACGATGATGCGGCGCAGTTCGCGTTCCTTCTTGCGCACATCGTCCACCTGGCCGCGCACCATGTCGCACAGCTTCTCGATGGTCTTGGCGGTGAAGCGGATGGTCATCAGCTCGGCCGACAGGGCCTGCTGGGCCTTGATGTACGCAGGCGTGCCGTAGCCTTCCTTGTCGTACACCTTGTGCACTTTTTCGAACAGCTCGCGCAGCTTGTCGAAGCGCTCCAGCGCCTGCTTCTTGAGTTCTTCGAGCTTCTTGGTCAGCGCCTTGCTGCCGCCCTTGCCGTCGTCGTCATCGGCCTCGTCGAATTCGTCGAAGTCTTCTTCGGCCACATAGTCGTCAGCCTCATTGGGGTTGGAGAAGCCGTCCACGATGGTCGAGATCACGACCTTGCCTTCGCGGATTTCCTCGCCCATGTTCAGGATTTCGGCGATGGTGGCGGGCGATGCGCTGATCGCCTCCATCATGGCCATCAGGCCGCCTTCGATGCGCTTGGCGATTTCGATTTCGCCTTCGCGGGTCAGCAGCTCCACCGTGCCCATTTCGCGCATGTACATGCGGACCGGGTCGGTGGTGCGGCCGAATTCCGAGTCCACGGTGGACAGCGCGGCTTCGGCGGCTTCTTCGGCTTCTTCCTCGGTGGCGCCAGCGGGAGCGTTGTCCGTGATGATCAGCGCTTCGGCATCGGGCGTCTGCTCGTACACCGCCACGCCCAGGTCGTTCAGGGTGGTGATGACGGCTTCGAGGGTTTCGGCATCGACCAGCTTGTCGGGCAAGTGGTCGTTGATTTCAACGTGCGTGAGGTAGCCGCGTGTCTTGCCCAGCTTGATCAGGGCCTTCAGGCGCTGGCGGCGCTTTTGCATGTCTTCTTCGGACAGGACGGTTTCGTCCAGGCCGAATTCCTTCATCAAGGCACGTTCCTTGGCCTTGCTGATCTTCATGCGCAGCGGCTTGACCTTTTCGACCGTGGCGGCCGCTTCCGGGGTCTCCTCGACTTCGCCTTCCAGGTCCGATTCGATGTCGGACAGGTCGGTGTCGTCGCCACCTTCGTCACCGGCGGCAGCAGCCTTGGGCTTGCGGCCACGCTTGGCGGGGGCCTTGGCTTCGGCGGTGGTGCCTGCAGCCTTGGCGGGGCGGCCGGGGCGCTTCTTCGGGGTTTCTTCTTCGTCGGCGGCAGCGGCGACAGCCTTGGCGCGGGCAGGCTTTTTCTTCAGCAGCTCATCGGCGGCTTTGATCAGCTCGGCGGTACTTTTCACGGACACAGTTTTGACTTTCTTGGCTGCTGGAGCGGGCGCGGCGGCTGCAGGCTTTTTGGCCGGAGCTTTCGCAGTTGCTTTGGCAGCAGGGGTGGGAACAGCCTTTGCGGCAGTGCCTGGAGCGGACTTGGGCGGCTTCGCGGACTTTTGAGCGGGCATGGAACAACCTCAGAATCAAAAACGGACACACAAAGAAATCGCAAGCGCCACAGATCCCGGCGCGGGTGGCGGTGCGAAGCTGAACGGTCTTCGCACTTCGAGGGGATGCCCTCAGCGGCAAGATGTCTGGGCGATCATTTGGTGTGCAGTCCTTGCGATAAGTGGGCCCATCAGCGCATAGGTGCGCGTTTGTCGCGGTGGCCCGGCTCGGAGGTGCTGCTGTCGCTCTTGCCTAACCCTACATCATACCATTTGACTCGATTTCAAGCCGTTGCGGTGTTCACGCCCAACAAAATCTTGCGTTTTTGCTCCAGAGCCCGGTAGCGCTCCAGGGCCGAGGGGTCCTGGGCGGCCTGCAGCATCAGCAGCTTCTGCTGCTCGGCGATGTCCTCGATGAGCATGCGGTTCAGCAAATCGCGCAGCTCCAGCCGGAGTTCGGCCAGCTCGCCCTCGGTCTGGGCGTGGGCGCCGGTCATCACCTTCACCGCCAGGTCTTCGCATTCGTGGTCGCGCAGACTCTCGCGCAGCACGGCCCAGGCCAGGGGGCCGTGTTCGTGGAACTGCGCTTCCAGCCAGGTGAACAGCGGGCCGTGGGGCGAGGGCTGGGCGCACAGCGCGGCATGGTCGTCATGGGTCAGCTCTTCGAGAAACGCCATGTGCGACAACAGCAGCCGCGCGGCGTGGTCGGCCCGGCCCATGGCGGGCGTGCGGGGCAGGCGCGGCTGGGGCGGCTGGGGCGGCCAAGGCGCGTCCTTGTCGCGCTTGCTCCACTTGCCGTTGCTGCCCTTTTTCCAGTCGCCACCACCGCTGTTCTTGCGGAACGGGGGCTTGCCACCGCCATAGCCACCACCGCCCGGCGCCTCGTAGCCACCAGATGTGCCCCCGCCACCCACGTACTCGGGCTCGTGGTGGGGCTGCCAGCCGTCCAGGTCGGGGGGGGGCATGTCGCCCCAGGGGGGCTCATCGGCATAGGGGCTGGCGGCCGGGGCCTGGGGGCGCGGTGCCGGGGCGGGCGCACGTGCAGGCTCACGGGTACCGCCACCAGAGTTCCACAGCTCCGACAGGTCGCGTGCGTTGAGCTGGGTGAGTTCGGCCAGTTCGCCCAGCAGCTGGCGCTTGAGCACGCCGTCGGGCAGGGCCGTCCACAGCGGGCGGGCGTTGCTCGCCATGTGGGCGCGGCCCTCGGCCGTGGCCAGGTCGCAGCCTTCGCTGGCCGATTCGACCAGAAAGCGGCTGAGCGGCACGGCGTTGCCCACATGCTGGGCGAAGGCGTCGGTGCCGTGGGCGCGGATGAAGCTGTCCGGGTCGTGCTCGGCGGGCAGGAAGAGAAACTTGATGCTGCGCGTGTCGGTGGCGTGGGGCAGGGCCCCGTCGAGCGCCTTGCGCGCGGCGCGGCGGCCCGCGTTGTCGCCGTCAAAGCTGAACACCACCGCGTCCGTAAAACGCAGCAGCTTGTGCACATGCTCGGGCGTGCAGGCCGTGCCCAGGGTGGCCACGGCGTTCGGAAACCCCAGCTGCGCCAGCGCCACCACATCCATGTAGCCTTCGGTGACCAGGGCATAGCCGTGCTCGCGGATGGCAGTGCGGGCCTCAAACAGGCCGTACAGCTCGCGGCCTTTGTGGAACACCGGGGTTTCTGGCGAGTTGAGGTACTTGGGTTTGTCGTCGCCCAGCACCCGGCCGCCAAAGCCGATGCATTCGCCCTTCACGTTGCGGATGGGGAACATCACCCGGTCGCGAAACCGGTCGTAGCGCTTGTCCTGTCCCTCTTCGCCCACGATGACCAGGCCGCTTTCCTCCAGCAGCGGGTCGTCGTAGCGCGGGAACACGCTGGCCAGGCTGCGCCAGCCCTCCGGTGCATAGCCTAGCCCGTAGCGCTTGGCCACGGCGCCCGACACGCCCCGGCCCTTGAAGTAGCCAATGGCGCGCTGCGACTCGCGCAGGTGGCGGCGGTAGGCATCGGCGGCTTTTTCGAGCACGTCGCTCAGCGTGGCCTGCTTCTGGCGGGCGGCGGCGGCGCGTTCGCGCTCCTGGGGCGAGATGTCGTCGTCAGGCACCTGCAGGCCCACGCCCTGGGCCAGGTCCTGCACGGCCTCGACAAAACCCATGCCTGCGTGGTCCATCAAGAAGCTGATGGCGTTGCCGTTTTTGCCGCAGCCAAAGCAGTGATAGAACTGCTTGGCGGGGCTGACGCTGAAAGATGGCGACTTTTCCCCGTGGAAAGGGCACAGTCCCATGAAGTTGGCCCCGCCTTTCTTCAGTTGAACGTAGCGGCCCACAATGTCGACCACATCGACGCGGGCAAGCAGTTCCTGGATGAAAGACTGAGGGATCGTCACGCGGTGTATTGTCCGCGTAAACTGTTTGTTACCAGTTATTACAAAGCGGGGCTTTCGGCATGGCGTGCATGGCGTGGCAGCAAGCAGCAGGCACTGGGCCGCATCAGGTGCGGCGCCGCAGTGCGGCGGCAGCGTTGCTGGCCGCAGGCCTGGGGGCGGTGCTGCCTGGCCCGGCGCAAGCCGCCACGGTGCTGCGCGTGCTGGCCTGGCCGGGGTATGCCGATGCCGACTTTGTGGCCGTGTTCGAGAAGCGCCACGGGGTCAAGGTCGAGATCACCACCGTGGCCTCCGACGACGTCCTGCGCGCCAAGCTGGCCAGCCCGGGCGGCCCCGGGTTTGACCTGGTCGCCGCCAACACCGCCGAAATCGCGCGCCTGGTGGACCAGAAGATGCTGACACCGTTGCCCGTAAGCAACATTCCCAACACGGCGCGCCAGCTGCCGCGTTTTCGGCAACTGCAGTCCATCGCAGGCATCACCGCGCGGGGCGAGGTGTATGCCATGCCCTTCACCTATTCCGAGATGGGGCTGGTCTACGACCGCCAGCAGTTCAGCACGCCCCCGGACTCGGTTGCCGTGCTGTGGGACCCGCGTTGGCAGGGCAAGGTGCTGGCATTTGACGGCAGCAGCCACGGGTTTTCGCTGGCCGCCATGCACCGGGGGCTGGCGCCGTTTCGCATTGATCCCGACCGTTTCAGCCCGCTGGCCAGGGACCTGGTGGCCCTGCGCCGCAATGTGCGCTCGTTCTACAGCCTGCCCGAGGAGTCGGTGGAGCTGTTCCGCAAGCACAAGGTGGCCGTGATGCACGCCAACTACGGCCAGCAGCAGCTCAAGCAGTTGCGCGATGCGGGGCTGGACGTGGGCTATGTGGTGCCCAAAGAGGGCGCGCTGGCCTGGCTCGACTGCTGGGCCATCACCCGCAGATCCACCCAGGTGGCCCTGGCTGCGGAGTGGATCAACTACATGCTCGACCCGGCGCTGAGCCGCGAATTCACCCGGCGCCAGGGCCTGGCCAACACGCTGGAGGAGCCGCCCGCGCTGTCGGGGGACGTGCCCATGGGGCCCATCGTCTGGCTGGAGCCGGTGGAGGACGAAACCCGGCGCGCGCAACTGTGGCAGCGCATCGTGGCGGGCGACCGCCCGGCGAGGTTCTGACACATGGGCATGCAGCGCATGACATGGGGCATTGCACTGCGCCTGGGGGTGCTGCTGGCCTCGTTCAGCGTGTTTGCGGCCATCCTGGCGGGCTACTACACCTTTGACTCGAGCCGCGACCGTCTGCAGGGGCGGGCCGAACGTGCGCTGATGGCCACCACGCAGGTGCTGGCGCGCCACATGCAGGCCGGGTTCGGCACGGTCGCGCGCGATACGTCCTTTCTGGCCAGCGTGGCAGCGCAGGAGCCTGACCGGAACCGCCTCGCCGAGATCTTCCGCGCCAGCCTGGCCGCGCACCCCAGCTACCTGCAGATCCGTTTCATCAGCGCCTGGGACTACGGCCTGGAGCTGGTGCGCATCGACCGCCAGGGTGGGGTGCCCGTGCGGATTGCCGACGAAGCGCTGCAGGAGAAGGCCCATTTCCCCTTTGTGTTCGAAGCCCTGGCGCTGTCGGCGGGGGAGGTCTATGTGTCCGAATTCGGCATCAACCACGAGGGCTCCCCGGGCGAGGAAGCGGTGCCGGTGTTCAACATGGCTTCGCCCGTGGTGCAGGGCGGCAAGGTGCAGGGGGTGGTGGTGGTGCGCGTGGCGGCCGAGCCGTTCTTGCGCAACTTCGATGCCGCGCTGCCAACGCCCTATGGTTTTTACCTCAGCAACCGCTGGGGCGACTTCCTGGTGCACCCCGATGCCACCCAGACCTTTGGCTTTGACCGGGGCCAGCGCATCCTGATCCAGGACAGCTTTGCGCCGGTGGCGGCGCTGGTGGAGGGGCGTGCCCAGGAGGCCGTGCTCAGCCGACCCGGCTCCGACGACGACGAGGCGCGCGTGTTCTCGTTTGTGCGCATGCCCTTTGGCGGCGAGGAGGAAGGGCGCTTCATGGTGGTGGGCCTATCGCAGCCCCTGGCTGCCGTGCAGGGCGAGGTGCTGGACCTGGGCCGCAGCATCCTCAAGATCCTGCTGGTGCTCAGCCTGGTGGGCGTGGTGCTGGCGGCGGGCGTGTCGCGCGTGGTCACGCAGCCGCTGCAGGCCATGGTGGCGGCCGCGCAGGCGTTCTCGAAGGGGCTGGCGCATGGTGCGCTGCCTGTGCACCGCAAGGACGAGGTGGGCGAGCTGGCCCGCAGTTTCCACGACATGGAGCAGCAGATCAGCCGCCAGATCACCGAGTTGAACGCCAGCCGCGACGCCATGGCCCACCTGGCGCACCACGATGCACTGACCGGCCTGCCCAACCGCCGCATGTTCGAGCAGCGCCTGGCGCAGGCGCTCGAACTTTCGCGCCGCAGCGGCCGCGACTGCGCCCTGCTGTTTGTGGACCTGGACGACTTCAAGGCCATCAATGACACGCGCGGCCACGCCGTGGGTGACCTGGTGCTGCAGGCCGTGGCCCGCGTCATCCTGGGCGCCGTGCGGCAGGCCGACACCGTGGCCCGGCTGGCGGGCGACGAGTTCACCGTGCTGTGTGAAAACGTGGACTCGGAAGAAGCCGCGCTGCAGATCGTGGCCAAGCTGGAGCAGGCCTTTGCGCCGCCACTGGACATCGAGGGCCATCCCTTCCCGGTGCGTGCCAGCATCGGCGTGAGCCTGTTCCCGCGCGACGCCCAGGACGCGCACACGCTGCTGGCCAGCGCCGACGCGGCCATGTACCGTGTCAAGCAAAGCCACCGCCGCAGCGTTTGAGTTAGCGCCCTGGCGCTGGCTCTGCGCATGGTGTTGCCTTCGTGTCAGCCTGCGGCGCTAGGCTGTGTCCTGTTCACCTTCTCGCACCCACCCATGACCTCCATCTTCGACCAGCACCTGCCCCGCAACGAAGCCAACTTTGCCGCCCTGTCGCCCCTGTCGTTCATCGAACGCACGGCCGAGGTCTACCCTGACCGCCTGGCCATCGTGCACGGCGAGCTGCGCCAGACCTGGGCCCAGACCTATGCGCGCTGCCGGCAGCTGGCCAGCGCGCTGACCCAGGCGGGCATCGGCAAGAACGACACCGTGGCGGTGATGCTGCCCAACACGCCCCCGATGGTGGAGGCGCACTTTGGCGTGCCCATGGCGGGCGCCGTGCTCAACACCCTCAACACCCGGCTGGACCCCGAAGCCATCGCCTTCATGCTCGACCACGGCGAGGCCAAGGCCGTGATCGTGGACCCGGAATTCAGCGGCACCATGGCCAAAGCGCTGGCCCTGCGCACCGCCACCACGCCCATCAGCGTGATCGAGGTGCAGGACGCGCTCTACGGCCCCGCCGTGCAAAGCCTGGGCGGCACTGACTACGAAGCCTTTGTGGCCAGCGGCGACGCGACCTTTGCCTGGAGCTTGCCCGCTGACGAGTGGGATGCGATTGCGCTCAACTACACCTCAGGCACCACCGGCAACCCCAAAGGCGTGGTCTACCACCACCGGGGCGCGGCCACCAACGCCATCAGCAACGTGCTGGAGTGGGACATGCCCAAGCACGCGGTGTACCTGTGGACCTTGCCGATGTTCCACTGCAACGGCTGGTGCTTTCCGTGGACTATTGCGGCGCGTGCGGGCGTCAACGTGTGCCTGCGCCGGGTGGACGCGCAGGCCATCTTCGATGCCATCCGCAACCACGGCGTCACGCACTACTGCGGCGCGCCCATCGTGCATGGCCTGCTGGTCAATGCGCCCGATGCGATGAAGGCGGGCGTCCCCGCTGGCGTCAAGGCCATGGTGGCGGGCGCCGCGCCACCGGCGTCGATGATCGAAGGCATGGAAAAGATGGGCTTCGACCTGACCCACGTGTACGGCCTGACTGAGGTCTACGGCCCCGCCACCGTGTGCGCCAAGCACGAGGCCTGGGATGCGCTCGACATTGGCGAGCGCGCCCGCCTCAACGCCCGCCAGGGCGTGCGCTACCACCTGGAGCGCGACGTGCGCGTGCTGAACCCCGAGACCATGTTGCCCGTGCCGCAGGACGGCGAAACCATGGGCGAGATCATGTTCAAGGGCAACATCGCCATGAAGGGCTACCTCAAGAACCCCAAGGCCACCGACGAGGCCTTTGCAGGCGGCTGGTTCCACAGCGGCGATCTGGCCGTGCAGTACCCCGACGGCTACATCAAGATCAAGGACCGCAGCAAGGACATCATCATCTCGGGCGGCGAGAACATCTCCTCCATCGAGGTCGAAGACGTGCTCTACCGCCACCCCGACGTGCTGGCCGCTGCCGTGGTGGCCAAGCCCGACCCCAAATGGGGCGAGACGCCCTGCGCGTTTGTCGAGCTGAAAACCGGTGCGCAGACCACGCCCGAAGACATCGTGGCGCACTGCAAGAAGCACCTGGCGGGCTTCAAGGTGCCGCGTGCCGTGGTGTTTGGCGAGCTGCCCAAGACCAGCACCGGCAAGATCCAGAAGTTCGAGCTGCGCAAATTGGCCGGGTCGGCCGCGGCGATTGATGTCTGAGCCTGCGCAGCGCTTCAGCCAAAGCCGCAGGCCAAGGTCTGCCGCCCGCCATCCAGGTGGTACTCGGACTTCCAGTAATGCCGGTCTTCGATGGCGTTGAAAGTCATGCCCGGCGCCAGCGGGTAGGCCGTGGCGAAAGGGCGGCGCAGGATGATGAGCAGCTCGCAATGGGGCGGCCAGTCCGCGACCTCATCAATGGCATTGCCCCGCGCCAGTTCGGCATCGAGGATCGTGCGCAGCGGGGCGGCCAGCGCGGCGAGGATGGGTGGGCGGCTCATGCCGGGGGCTGGCAGGCCGCCAGCGAGGGTGCCGACGGCGCGGTTGTGGCGCCTGCCACCAGCCGCTGCAATGCCTGCACCTGCCACAGGTGCTCTGGCTCAAAGGCCGAGCGGTCTTGCACTGCGTAACCCCCATAGGCGTACACCGTGGCATAGGCCGCGTAGCTGGCAGCCTCCAGTGCCCGGCCAGCCAGGGCATTCGCCACGGCATAGGTGGCCGACACAGCGGCGTGGGCCGACCCGTCCAGCGATTGCGAACCCCTGTGGTGCGAGGCCACCGCTTTCAGCCGCTCTGCTGCATTGGCCAGCGTGGCTGCGTCCACCAGGCCTGTCGTGAATGCAGCCAGCGTGTCCAGGCCCGCGATGGCTTCCGGATCTTCCAGCAGGTGGCGCACGCGCTGCACACAAGCCAGGCCAAAGGCCAGGCGCAGCGGGGTCTGGGCATCGCTGGCCAGCCCGCAGTCGGCAGCCAGTTGGGTGAGGGCAGCGTTCATGGCGTGCATCCTTCTCGGCGGCAGAGGAATGGATTTGCTATCAATTAAATAGCTGATTGCGCTTTATTGACGGGCGGAGGGGCCTGATTTTGCTTGAATCTTGGTGTTGCAGGCGGCGCCGCCCATTGTGGCAACCCATGGGGTGCGCGTCGAGCCGGGCTATGCGGCAACACCGTCCAGCCAGCCCCGTGGCGACACCCCCAGCTTCTGCGCAAACACCCGCGACAGCGCTGAAGGGTTGGCATAGCCCAGCTCGTTGGCAATTGACTTCAGCGACCGGCCACCGCGCAAATGTGCCTGCGCCAACGTCAGCCGCCAGTGCACCAGGTAGTCGGCCGGGGTCTCGCCCACCACGGCCTTGAAACGGGCGGCGAACGCGCTGCGCGACAGGCCTGCCTGCTGCGCCATCTGCTCCAGGCTCCAGGCCTGGCCGGGCGCCTCGTGCAGGGCCGTGAGGGTGCGCGACAGGTGCGGGTCGGCGAGGCCGGTCAGCAAGCCCGGCGGCATCTGCGCCTGCTGCGGGTGGTCCAGCAGCCAGCGCAGCAGCTGCAGCAGCACCACTTCAAACAAACGGTCGGCCAGCACGCGGTGGCCGCAGCGCAGGCGGTCGGTTTCGGCAAACAGCAGGTCCAGCGACTGCTGCAGCCCGTCCACCGCGCCCAGCGGCAGCACCACCAACGGGGGCAAGGCGCGGGCCAGCGGGTGGCTGGCGCCGCCATCAAAGTCCAGCGCGGCGCAGGTGAAGTCCGAGCCATCGGTAGGCGCGTTGTGAAAAAAGTGCTCCAGCGGCCGGGCATAGAACAGCAGGCTGGGCTCGCACACCTGAAGCCTCTCGGGCGGGCCCGCCTGGGGCTGGTGTGTGACCACCATCTCGCCCCGGCGCAGCACATGCAAAAAGCCCCGGCCCGGCGCTGCCGCAAAGTGCGTCACGCCACACAGCGGCCCGTTGTGGAACAGGTGCGCCCGCACCCGAAACCGCTCCAGCAGCGGCGACAGGCGATCCAGCGGCGCGGCGCTTGGTGAGGGCTGTGGGTGGTCTGTGGGCATGGGATTTGGATGAATTGGTATGAATGATGGATTTTTTGTGCCCAATGGTACGCCTTGGCGCAAGACACTGCAGGGGTGCTGTGCATCAGCGCCCGGCGCCACACCCGGCGACGGATCTCCAACGTTCAACTACCTGCAAGGAAATCACCATGTCCCATACCTCCTCTTCCGCCCGCGTTTCTCTGGTCGAGCGCACCGCCGCCAGCGGCCCGGCGCGTGCGCTGCTGGACCAGATCCACGGCGCCTTTGGCACCACGC
This sequence comes from Acidovorax sp. GW101-11A03, assembly GCF_059424825.1. NCBI lineage: Bacteria > Pseudomonadati > Pseudomonadota > Betaproteobacteria > Burkholderiales > Comamonadaceae > Acidovorax > Acidovorax sp. GW101-11A03. Next base: position 26,907 of record NZ_JBWKZU010000028.1, read on the forward strand.
CCAACATGTTTCGCGCTGTCGCCAACTCGCCCGCCGCGCTGCAAAGCATGTGGGCTGCCTTTGGCGCGCTGGGTGGCGGCGTGGTGGGCGCGGCCCTGGGCGAGCAGATCGCCGTGGCCGTGGCCAACCGCAATGCCTGCGATTACTGCCTGGCCGCCCACACCGCGCTGGGCCGCAAGGCGGGCGTGAGCGGCGAGGCGCTGGCCGCGGCGCAGTCGGGCGAATCTGCCGACCCGCGCACCGCCGCCGTGCTGCGCTTTGCGCTGCAGCTCGTCAACCAGCGCGGCCAGGTCGATGCCGCCGACGTGCAGGCGCTGCGCGACCAGGGCCTGAGCGACGAGCACATGGTTGAGATCGTGGCCCATGTGGCGCTGAACCTGTTCACCAACTATGTGAATGTGGCGCTGGCCGTTCCGGTGGATTTCCCCGGCGTCAAGCTGCGGCCGGGGCGTTGACTGGCGGGGCCCGGGTCTCCTGCCACTGGCAACAGGCGCCCGCGTGGCAGGTGGCAGATGCGCTGTTGTGGCCTCTGTCACGCTGGCAGACCACAATGTCGTTGGACCACGCGGCAGACCCGCCGCGCCCCGGCCAGCCCTGCCATCCCAACGAAAGACGCCACCGCCATGACCGAGGCCCCCGCACCGACCGACCCCCACGCCATCGACACGCTGCAGCGCCTGGAGGCGCTGCTCGGCCAGCCCAGCGACGCATCGCTCAGCAAAGAGGTGCCGTACATCCACCCCGCCTACCGTGCCATGATCGAAGCCGCGCCCTTTGCGGTGCTGGCCACCACCGGCCCGGGCGGGCTGGATGCTTCGCCGCGTGGCGACCCGCCCGGTTTCGTGCAGCTGCTGGACGACAAAACCCTGCTGCTGCCCGAGCGGCGCGGCAACAATCGCGCCGACAGCCTGCGCAACATCGTGGCCGACCCGCGTGTGGCGCTGCTGTTCCTCATCCCCGGCGTGGGCGAAACCCTGCGCGTGAATGGCCGCGCACGCATCAGCGTCGCGCCCGATCTGCTTGCGCGCTTCGTGGTCAACGGCCAGCCGCCCAAGTGCGTGGTCGTGGTGGATGTGGAGACCGTCTTCTTCCAGTGCGCCCGCGCCATCCAGCGCTCGCAACTCTGGAGCACCGTGCCTCCCGGCACCCCGCGCCCTGTGCCCACACCGGGCGCCATCCTTGCGGCCATCACGCTGGGCCAGTTTGACGGCGCCACCTACGACCGCGACCTGCCTGCACGCCAGCAGGCCACGTTGTACTGAGCTTTGTGGCCCGCTGCTGGCGCCTCACTGCCTGCCCACACAATGGCACCAGGGCGCTGCCAGCACAGCGCGCAACCAATGCAGAGGGAGAGGCATGGATTCCGTTTTGTTGATCGTGGCGGTCGGCGCCGTTGCCGCAGGCTTTGTGCAAGGCCTGTCGGGCTTTGGTTTTGGCATGGTCGCCATGTCGTTCTGGGCCTGGAGCCTGGAGCCCCGCCTGGCGGCGGTGCTCACGGTGTGCGGCGCACTCGCGGGCCAGCTGGTGGCCGCCGCCACCGTGCGCCGGGGCTTTGACCGCGTGCGCCTGCTGCCCTTTGTGCTGGGCGGCCTGGCGGGCATCCCCCTCGGCGTGGCCGTGCTGCCCCGCCTGGACATGGACGCGTTCAAGCTGGTGCTGGGCACCCTGCTGGTGCTGTGGTGCCCCGCCATGCTCATGGCCAAACAACTCCCCCGCATCACCCGGGGCGGCCGTGTGGCCGATGCGGCGGTGGGCTTGGCAGGCGGTGTGATGGGCGGCCTGGGCGGCTTCACCGGTGTGCTGCCCACCCTGTGGTGCACCCTGCGCGGGCTCGACAAGGATGTGCAGCGCGCCATCATCCAGAACTTCAACCTGGCCATGCTGCTGGTGACCTTTGCCACCTACCTCGCCACCGGCCTGGTCACCCGCGAAGCCCTGCCCCTGCTGGCCATCGTTGTGCCCGCCATGCTGGTGCCCACGTTGCTGGGCGCCAAGCTGTACCACGGCATCAGCGAGGCAAGGTTTCGGCAGATTGTGCTGGGCATGCTGACGCTGTCGGGCTTGGCGATGCTGGTGGCCAGCGTCCCCAAGGTGCTCATGTATCGATAGCGGAAAGCGCTTTTCAGATGCGCGCTGGAGGCCTTTTTTTGTTGTCCTCTTGGTATTGCCATCCTTTCATCGACCAAGTGCGGATGCGCCGCTACATTTCGGTGGCATGGAGCAAGAAGATGACACCACGCGGCCATCGGACGTGGACGACCGTCTTGAAGCCGGGGCGCCGCGCCGCCGCTATCGGCTCGCCACGCCGCTGAGCCTGGCGATTGCGCTGGGCTGCCTCGCGGCCGTTGCGGGCCTGTGGCTGGTCACGCTGCAGCGTGTGGCGTTCGAGCGCGAGCAGGCCGTTGCTTCGGCCATGCAGTCCAACGCCAACCTGGCCATTGCCTTCGAGCAGCAGGTGGTCCGCACCCTCAAGGCGGCCGAGCAGGTGGCGGCCTTTGTGCGCGAGCAGTACCTGCAGCAGGGCACCGACATCAACCTGCGCGACTGGGTGGCGCGCGGCGTGATCCGTGAGCCCATGTTCACCATCATCAGCGTGGTCAACGAGCAGGGCGACATTGTCAGCAGCAGCCAGGAGACCGGGGCCGTCAACTACAGCGACCGCGCTTTTTTCCAGGCGCTGCGGCGCAGCGAGCGCGATGAGCTGTTCGTGAGCGAACCCGTGCTGGGCCGTGTGTCGGGGCTGTGGCGCATTCCGATGGCGCTGCGCATCGTGAGGGAGGGGGGGCGCTTTGGCGGCGTGGTGGTGATGTCGGTGGACCCGACGAATTTCACGGACTTTTACCGGCAGGCCGACCTGGGCGCCCAGGGGCTGCTGGAGCTGACCGGGCTGGATGGCGTGGTGCGGGGCCGAAAGTCTGGCGGCAAGGTGAGCTTTGGTGCTGACGCGCGCAGCCTGCCCTGGTTCCAGCGCCAGGCGGCAGCGCCCGAGGACGATCTGATCGACGCCCACGGTGCGGTGGATGGTGTGCCGCGCATCCTCAGCTACCGCAGCATGGCGGGCCATCCGCTGATGGTGACCGTGGGCTCGGCCTCCAGCGAAGTGCTGGAACCCGTGATGCAGCGGCGTGCGGGCTACCTGGCCCTGGCAGCGGGCGCGAGCGTGGCGCTGCTGTGTTTTGGCGCGCTGCTCATCGTGGTGCTGGCGCGCCAGCGGGCCGTGGCCGATGTGCTCGCGTCCAGCGAGGGGCTGTTCCGCGCCACCTTCCACCAGGCGGCCACGGGCATCGCCCACATCACGCCCGAGGGCCGCATCCTGCGGGCCAACGACAAGTTCTGCCGCATGCTGGGTTATTCGCTGCAGGAGCTGCGCCAGCGCGACCTGTTTGCGCTGAGCGATGAGGGCGAGCGCGAAGCCGTGCGCCGCTTTCTGGCGCAGCGCCTGGTGGCGCACTCGCCCGTGTTGTCGCCCGAGATGGAGAAGGCCTACCGGCGCAAGGATGGCGGCCTGTTGTGGGTGTATGAGGCCCTGGGCCTGGTCAAGGATGCGCAGGGCCGTCCGGACTTTCTGGTGGTGGTGACGCAGGACATCAGCGCGCACAAGGAGCTGGAGATGCGCCTGTCGCACGACGCGCTGCACGACGCGCTCACCGGCCTGCCCAACCGCGTAATGTTCAACGACCGCTTTGCGCGTGTGCTCGAATCGGCCCGCCGCTACGGACGGCGTGCCGCCGTGCTCTATGTGGACCTCGACGGCTTCAAGTCCGTCAACGACCAGTGGGGCCACGCAGCGGGCGACCAGCTGCTACAGCAGGTCGCCCGGCGGCTGGAGGACTGCGTGCGCGCCGAAGACACCGTGGCGCGGCTGGGTGGGGACGAGTTCGGCATCGTGCTGGCGGCCATCGACCAGGTGGAGGACTGCGAGGTTGTGGCGGACAAGGTGCTGTCCGCGATGGCGCAGCCTTTTGTGCTGGACAGTGCGGTTGCACAGGTGTCGGCCAGCGTGGGGGCGGGGCTGTACCCGCGCCACGGCAGCGATGCCGATGCGCTGCTGGCGCAGGCCGATGCCGCGATGTATGCCGCCAAGCAGGCGGGCAAGAACCGCTTCAGCACCGACACAGCGCCCAGCCCGCTGGCCGAGTGAAGCGCAGGCCCACCGGGTGGGCACCACCGGCTGGCGTTGGGTTTTCTCTTGTTGCAATCGCTCCTGATTCAGGAGCGGAAAGCGCTTTGTATACGGGCGCTGGAGGCCTTTTTCATCCACATCACCGTGTCATGATCGGAAAGTCGCGCGCTGGCTTGTCCAGCAGCGCCATCAGCTGCCGAAGCGCCTGGGGGTCGCCTTCGACGCGCAGCGCGCCGGTGGTGGCCAGATCTTGCGGCGTGGCCTGGCCGTTCATCAGGCGCAGAAAGGCGGGCTTGGTGAGCACCAGTGTGGCGGCGGCGGGCCAGGGCGGTGTGCCCGGGCGGTGGTGCAGCACCGCATTCTCGATCCACAGGCCGTGGTTTTCCTGTGCGTCGGTGAAGCGCAGCGCCACGGCCAGGCGCAGGCCGTCGGCGCGCGGGCCGTTGAGCGAGGCGGCCATTGCGTCCAGAAACTGCGGGATGGGCGTTTGCATGAGCATGTCGGCCACGGCAGAGCGCGGGGCCGACGCGTTGCGTGGGGCTGGGCCCTGGCGCAGCTCCTGCGCGCCGGTGAGGTAGAAGTTGCGCCAGGGCGCAGATTCAGCGGCGTAGCCCATTTGCTCGAAGCTGCGCGCCATCAGGTCTTTGGCCGCTGCGTTGTTGCTGTCCGCCAGAAGCACATGGCGCAGCAATTCAGCGGCCCAGCGGTAGTCGCCCGCGTTGTAGGCCTGGCGCGCGGCGGCCACCGCAGCGTCTGCGCCGCCCGCCAGGGCCACGTAGCGGCGTGCGGCCTCCACGGGCGGCAGCGGGTCGAGCGTGGCGGGGTGCGCGTCGAACCAGCCCAGATAGAACTGGGCCACCGCGCGCACGTTGTGCTTGACGGTGCCGTAGTACCCGCGCGACGCCCATTGCGCCGCGAGCGTGGAGGGCAGTTGCACGGCTTCGGCGATCTCGCCAGGGGTCAGCCCGGCGTTGAGCAGGCGCACCGTCTGGTCGTGCAGGTAGCGGTAGGTGTCGCGCTGCGTGGTCATGAAGGTGTCGATGCGCTCGCGGCCCCACACCGGCCAGCCATGCTGCAGGAAGACCACATCCGCACGGCTTGCGTGCGCAATGGCGCCGTCGATGTAGCGCGACCACGCCAGCGCATCGCGCACCTTTGCGCCGCGCAGGGTGTAGAGGTTGTGCAGCGTCTGCGAGACCAGCTCGGCCGCGCCGAATGCGCGCAGGTCGGGCAGCTCGAAGACCATCTCGGCCGGGGCTTCGGAGCCTGGCACGTTGTGGAACACGAAGCGCACGCCGTCAATGTCGAGCGCCTGTGTGGGCTGGTCGATGAGCACCGTGGGCGGCAGGATGCCGATGCGCCCGGCCGCCACGGCCATGCCCAGGCCGTTGTCCACCACGCCGCGCGTATCGCGTGGCAGCTGGCTGCCATACATGAAGCCCGCGCGGCGCGACATGGCGGGGCCGAGCAGCACGTTCTCGCTGGTGGCCTCTTCCATGAAACCCACGGGCGCCACGATGGGCACGCCGCGCGCCTGGGCGTCCTGCGCGGTCAGCACGCCCAGGGCGCCGCCGAAGTGGTCCACATGGCTGTGCGTGAACACCAGGCCCGACACCGGCTGTGCGCCCAGGTGCTGGCGCGCGAACGCGAGGGCGGCGGCCGCCGTCTCCTGCGTGGTGAGCGGGTCCACCACGATCCAGCCTGTGCGGCCCTGGATGAGCGTGAGGTTGGCCAGATCGAACCCGCGCAGCTGCCAGATGCCCTCGCGCACCTGGTACAGGCCGGGCGTCTGGTTCAGGCGCGCCTGGCGCCACAGGCTGGGGTGCACGGTGGGCGGCGCCTCGCCCTGCGCAAACCGCAGCGCGTCGAAGTCCCACACCACCTGGCCCTGGGCGTTGCGCACCTGGCCGCTGGGTGTGGCGATCAGGCCCCGGCGAGCATCTTCGAAGCTGGCAGGCGCATTCACGTCCAGCGTGCCCAGGGATGTGGTCTGGCGCGCACGCGTAGCGGCGGTTGCGTCCTGCCGGACATCGGCCACCTGGGCAAAGGTTGCAGGGGCCAGGCCCAGCCAAAGCGGCAGGGTGAGTGCCGCGCACAGGGAGAGGGTTCGCATGGAGAAGCTAACTGTTTGAGAATTAAAAATGGCCCCATCGCCTGATGGATATGCGCTGACAGCTATCAAAATTGAAGCGGATCATCTGGTGGCGCATGCCCGGCGCCGTCACATCGGTTCGAGCTTGATGCGCTTCATCATGGCTTCGGTGAAGCCGATTTCCCGGCCGAAGGCACGTGTGAAGGTCTCACTGTCTTGCGGGTGGACCATGCCGCCTTGCTCTTCGAGCGCTGCCACCACGGCGGGCTGGCGCAGGGCGGCTTCGAATGCGGAACGCACGCGCGAGACGATGGCATCGGGTGTGCCGGTGGGCACGGAGACGCCGCCCCACGAGGTCAGCTCCACGCCCGGCAGCCCCGCCTCGGCCAGCGTGGGCACGGTGGGCAGCTTGGGGTTGCGCGCGGGTCCCGTCACGGCCAGCGGGCGCAGCTTGCCCGCCACGATGTTGGAGTACGCAACGGCGGTGATGGGTGCGCCAAAGGTGACCTGCTGGCCCAGCACCGCGTTGACGATTTCCGACGCGCCCTTGTACGGCACATGCGTGGCCTGCGCCTGGCTCACGCTGAGCACCATCTCCACCCCCAGGTGCGAGGGCGTGCCGACGCCGCCCGAGGCGTAGTCCAGTTTGCCGGGCTGCGCACGCATGCGCGCGAGCAGGTCGGCCAGGGTGCGGATGTCGCTTTGCGCGTTGACGATGACCACCGTGTCCGAACTGGTGAGCCCGATCACATGGCGAAAGTCCTTGAGTGCGTCGTAGCCCGGCTGCTTGTACATGCGCATGCTCGCTGCCATGGGCGACCCGGCATAGACCCAGGTGTAGCCGTCCGGCGCCGCCTTGGCCGCCTGGCGTGCACCCAGGTTGCCGCCTGCACCCCCCTTGTTCTCGATGACCACGGGCTGGCCCAGTTCCTTCGACACGGCCTCGGCCACGATGCGGGCCGTGGTGTCCGGGCCCGTGCCCGCGAGGTAGGGCACGACCCATTTGATGGGGCGCGCAGGCCATGCCTCGGTGGCCAGCGCGGGGGCGCCGGCCAGCAGCGGCAGCAAGCCCGCAGCGATCAGTGCGCGGCGGCGCAGGTGGGGGATGGGTTGCTTGGTCATGTCTTGTCTCCTTGTCATTTTCTATGAGGGTTGTTTTGGCGCGTGGTGGGCGGCGCAGCCGCTCAGGGGGATGCCAAAAGCTCTTTCGCGATGGTGTTGCGCTGGATTTCGCTGGTGCCGGTGAGCACGCGGTACATGCGCAGCATGCGAAACAGGAACTCCACGCGACGGCCTTGCACGATGCCCTCGCCGCCGTGGATCTGCACCGCGCGGTCGGCGATGCGGAAGGCCGCCTCCGAGCAGAACAGCTTGGCCATGGACGATTCGGCGCGCGGCTCGGCGCCTGCATCAATCGCGCGGGCCGTGGCCAGCATCAGCCCGCGCGCGGCGGCCCAGTCGGTCGCCATGTCGGCCAGCATGTGCTGGATGGCCTGGAACTGGCCGATGGCACGGCCGAACTGGTGGCGCTGCTGCGCGTAGTCGCGTGCATCGCGCAGGGTCACCTGCGCCAGGCCCAGCATGGCCGGGCAGTGCAGCAAGCGGTTCACGCTGATGCGGCCCAGCGCCAGCGCCAGGCCGCGCCCGGGCTCGCCGATCAGGTTGGCGGCGGGCACGCGCGCTCCGTCCAGCACGATGTTGCCCGTGCTGGTCTGTCCGGCCATGGTCTTGTAGCCCGACTCCACACGCACGCCGGGTGCATGCAAGTCCACAAAGAAGGCCGTGACCTCGCGCTTTTTCGGGTCGGGGTCGTCGTGTGTGGCGGTGGACGCCATCAGGACCGCGTAGTCGGCAAACGGCGAGCCCGAGATGAAGCGCTTGGTACCCGTGATCACGTAGTCGTCGCCATCGCGCACGGCCCGTGTCTGCACGTTGCCAGCGTCCGATCCAGCCTCGGCCTCGGTCAGCGCGAAGCAGATGGCCATCTCGGCCCGCGCCACCGGCAGGATGAACTGCTGCATCTGGTGCGGTGTGGCCATGCGCGCCAGCGCGCCCACGCGCGGCGGGCCACTCAGCTCGCCAAACACATGGGGGGCGAATGGCGAGCCGCTGGCGTAGATGGCTTCCTTGACCAGCACATGGTCCAGCGTGGACAGGCCCAGGCCGCCCATCTTCTGCGGCAGCGTCATGCCGTAAAAGCCCAGCGCGTGCGAGCGCTTCCACACCTGCTGCAGCAAGGCCCTGTCGGGCGCGTTCTCGTGGTCGATGCCATGCTCGCGCGCCAGCGCCGCCAGCTCGCCATACAGAAACTCGTTGATGCGCGCGATCAGTTCGGCCGCCTGCGACGAGCCTTCAAAAGGCATGCCGGGAAACAGCGGCGCGGGGAGGGGGGATGTGATGTCGTTGTTCATGTCAGGATTCCTTGTCGTTGGCTGTGACAGCGGGCTCTGGAAACCGGCGCAGGCCCAGGCGAGAGACGCCGAGCAAGGGCCGCCCCGCAGCGAGGGCGTCGTCCCCCTTCCCGCAGCGCGCAGCGATGCGAGAGAAGGGGGAAGGCGCGTAGCGCCTCAGGGGGATGTACCTAGTTCACCATCCGCCCACGCCCCTCCCAATACGGAGCCTGCACGGCGCGGCGCATCACCTTGCCGTTGGGGTTCTTGGGCAGGGTGGTGACGAATTCGATGCGCCGGGGCCGCTTGAACCCGCCCAGGTGCTGGGCGCAGAACGCGTCGATCGCAGCGGTGGTGTCGGCACCGGCCGCACGGCCGGGCTTGAGCACCACGTGCGCGGCCACGGCCTCGCCCCACTTGTCATCGGGCACGGCGAACACGCAGGCATCGGCAATGGCGTCGTGCTGGTACAGCACTGCCTCCACCTCCGACGGGTACACGTTGAAGCCGCCGCTGATCACCATGTCCTTCTTGCGGTCCACGATGTAGACATAGCCCTCATCGTCCATGCGCGCCAGGTCGCCCGTGTGGTAGGCACCGTCCTTCAGCACCTCGGCCGTCAGCTCGGGCGCGCGCCAGTAGCCCGCAAAGATGTCGTCGCCGCGCACCACGATCTCGCCGATCTCGCCGGTGGCCACGGGCTGGCCGTCGTCGCCCAGGATCTGCACATCGCATTCCAGAAACGGGCGCCCGCACGAGGCCAGCCGCTCGGGCCGCGCCGCGCGGGCAAACAGGTGGTCCTCCACCGACAGGCCGCACACGCCCGAGGTTGTCTCGCCCGCGCCATAGCCTTGCTGCAGGATGGGGCCGAACACGTCCATGGCCTGCAGGATGCGCGCGGGCGCCATGGGGGCGGCGCCGTAGCCCAGGCGCAGCAGGTCGGGCAGGGGGCGGTACTGGCCCTCCAGCTCGGCCAGCAGCATGTTGATCATGGTGGGCACCATGAAGGTGTGGGTCACCCGGTCGGCCCGCATGTCGGCGATGAAGCGCGGGGGCTCGAAGCCGTTGAACAGGCGGATGGTGACCCCCTGGCACAGCGCCGGTACCATCTGCATGCCCGATGCATGGGTGATGGGGCCCACCAGCCCCAGGATGTGGCCGGGCTGCTGCCCGTCCGAGCGGGTAAGGAACTTGCGCAGCTGCGCAAGGCGGTTGCCGAAGGTCTGCATGGCCGCCTTGAGCACGCCGGACGAGCCCGAGGTGTAGTGCAGCACGGCGACTTCGTCCTCGAACACGGCCACCGGGGCGAATGCGTCGCTGGCCTGGGCCAGTGCTGATTCATACCCTGCGGGGCCCGCTTCGTCGGTCAGCAGCAGCTGGGGCATGGCGCTGGGCATGCTTTGCGACACATGCGGGCGGATGGTCTCGGCGCGCTCGGCAGTGGTCACGATCAGCGCCGCGCCGCTGTTGGCGGCAATGGCGCCGACCTCGGTGGGCGAGAGCCGGGCGTTGAACGGCGCCTTGATCAGCCCGGCCTTGTAGCAGGCGATCTCGATCTCGACCACCTCGACACAGTTGGGCAGGTAGATGCCCACGCGGTCCCCGCGCTGCAGGCCCAGGCCCAGCAAGGCGTTGGCCAGGCGGTTGGTGCGCTGCTCCAGATCGGCGTAGGTGATGCTGCGCGCAGGGCTCTTGACCGCTATGCGGCGGGCATGGGCACGGGCGCTGCGCGCCACAAGGGCGCCCACGTTGGCGACGGGGCGGCGATGGGCGCAGCTGTGGGGGGGCGGGGTGGTGGTGATGGTCGTCTCCTGGAGTGCAACCCCCTGTGTGGCGGGGGCTTGGCCGGACTGTTCCAGAAGATGGGGGTATCAGGGAAATACCGATTGCTGATCGGGAGGCATCAATCGAATTGATGGCTGCGGGGCTGCTGCCGTTTGGCGGCCCTTTCGTGCTCTGCTGGCCCGCATCATGGCGCTGCGCCAGGCCCGGTGATCTCTGCATCCCACCGGCCGGTGTCTGCAAGGCGCTGCGCCACAGCGGCCAGGGCCTGCAAAACGGCCTGCATCACACCGTCTGCACCGGGGTCCCGGTCCCGCTCGGGGGCCGTGGCCACGGTGTAGGCACGGGCCATCTCCGGGTTGACCACACGTGCCACCAGCCAGTCAGACGCCATGGCGGGTGTGTCGCCCATCGCGCAGGCCGGCGTGAACGTGAAGCCTGCGCCACAGGCGTACAGCGAGCGGATCACGCGGGCCGAATCGTGCTCATGCACGATGTTCAGCGCCGTGCCGCGCAAGGCCGCAGCGTCTTCCACCTGCTGGCGGATGGAAAAACGACGCGACTGCAGCACCAGCGGCTGCGCGGCGGCCACCGCAAAGTCGATGTCGGGGCGCGTGGGGGCGGCGGATGCTGACGGGCGCTGCAGCAGGGCGCGCACGGTGCCATCGGCGTCGTGCCCGCAGAAGTACATGGATTCGCGCGCGAACGGCCTGCACACCAGGCCCTCTGCCTGCGGCGTATCCACCAGGATGCCAATGTCTGCACGCCGCTCGACCATGGCCTTTTTGACCATGAGGCTGAGGTCGTCCAGCACGAACACCCGGATGCGCGGGTGTGTCTCTTTCAGGCGCGCAAGCAACGGCCCCATGAGCAGCGACGACAGCAGAAACGGCACGGCGATGGTGACCGAGCCTTCCGGCCCCTGGGGCAGGCGCTGGATACGTTCACGCATGGCGGTGGCATCGCTCAGCAGGCGCCGTGCGTCCTGGTACAGCTGCACCCCGGCTTGCGTGGGGGTGACACCCGCGTGCGACCGTTCCAGCAACTGCGCGCCCAGCTCCGATTCCAGTTTCTTGATCTGGGCCGTGAGCGCAGGCTGCGCGATGTACAGGCTGCCCGCCGCCCGAGAGAGGCTGCCGGCCTCGACCACGGCAATGAAGTAGCGCAGGCTTCGTAGATCCATGGGGCTCGACTTTAGCGGGGCGCAGGGGCGGATGGTTGCAGGGCCTGGCTCCGCCCTGCCTGTGCCCTTTCAGAGCTTCATGCCCACGCAGCGCACGGGTGGCGCAGCTGCACAAAAACCAGCTCTGTGGCGGGTGGCACACCGGTCGGTAGCCATCGGCAAGCGATACTTCGGCCATGAGCAAGTCATCAGTCGACGCGAATTACCGGTTCATCGCCGCGTACCAGGAAGTCAACGCCCGCATCGCACAGCGCCAGCAGGCACTTACCCTGTACGTTACGCTGGTCGTCAGCCTTCTGGCGGCCCTGGTGGCTCTCAGGCCCAGCCAAAGCGGCTCCGAACCTCCGATCGAATGGCTGATTCTTGGCTTTCCGGTGGCATCGGTGTGCCTTGCGATGCTGAACTACAAGTCTGAGCGCGCCATCTCCAATCTGCGCCACTTTCTGGCTGAGCTGGAGCGCCTGGACAATGCCCACACCAGCCTGCCGAGCTACAACACAGATCCGCGCTGGTCCGCTGGTGCCAACAGGGCAAGACGCTTCCATGACTTTGCTGCAGCCATCCTTGCCGTCGGCGGCAACGCCATCGGTCTTGGGGCTGCATGGAAAATTTACCCTCAACGCCTGAGCGAGTCATATGTCTTCTTCTATGGCAGCATCTTTCTGGCATTCATTTCATTGGCCATCTTGCTGGCCACCTCCAAGTGGAGCTATCGCCCAAGCGCCAGCTGACCGCTGCGCCAGGAGGGCGTTCACAAGCGGGCGTCGCCCACCTGCAATCGTCCCTTGCGCCGACCGGTGGGCAACACAATGCCATCCTCGTTGAGCGTTGGCTTTCCGCTGTTCGGTGAGTGGTACGTTGGCGCCGACGGCACCGAACCCGGGCATGAACTTGCGCTTGACTTCATGCGCCTGGACAAACACCTCAAGGCCACGAACCGTGCCGCATGGCGAGAACTGCTGACAGCTGTTCCCCTTGAAGAGCACCATGGCTGGGGGCAACCGATCCTTAGCCCCTTCCATGGGAAAGTCGTTACGGCCGTGGATGGCTGTCCCGAGTACCCCCAAAGCTACCTGATGAAGCTCTGGGGCCTAGTGCGGGCATCGTGGTTGCCCTCCCGAGAGAGGCGCCGACTGGCAGGTCTGATCGCCAGTGGATCAGGAGACATCCGGGAATTCGCAGGGAATCATCTTGTGATCGAATCGCTTGAATCTCCCGGCATCTATGCCTTCTTGGCCCATGCTCGGCGGGGCTCCCTGAGCGTCAAAGCGGGGGATCTTGTGCGTGGGCTGCAGCCAGTCGCCGAGGCGGGCGACAGCGGGCAGTCGAATGTGCCTCACTTGCACTTTCAGCTGATGTCCTGCCCCAATCCTCTGGCGCAGCAACTGATACCCTTCACGTTTTCGGTTTATGAAGCCCATGTGGATGGGCGCTGGCTCATTCAAAGAAATTCATTGCCAAGGCGCAGGCAGAGGATTCGCAGTGTTGCCCAACCCTTTATTTGAGAGGACAGGCCTCGGCAAGCCGGGTCTTGCCGCTCATGTTGAACGTTAGACAGTATTGGTTAAATGAAATATAAGCTCGCAATTTTTGATTTTGATGGAACGCTCGCTGACTCGTTTCCCTTTTTTATTCAAGTCTTTAATCAACTCGCCCAAAAGCACGGATTCAGAGAGATCGATGCGGATGCTGTTCCCGGCTTGCGTCAGAAGAGCGCAAGGCAAATAATGCAGCTGGTAGAGTTGCCCAAGTGGAAGCTTCCTTTTGTTGCAAAGGACTTTGCCTCCCTTATGAAAAGCAATGCGGCAAGCATCTCCTTGTTTGAGCATATTGAATCCACGTTGCTTCATTTGGCAAATAATGGGGTCGCCCTGGCGGTGGTTTCATCGAATGCTTACGACAATATCCGTGAAATTCTTGGTGCGGACATGATGAAGATCATCACGCACTTTGAGTGCGGGATGTCCATTTTTGGTAAATCACCACGAATACGGAAGGTACTGAAAGAGGCCGGAGTTTCCTGCCATGAAGCCATCTATATTGGTGATCAAATCTCCGACTTGGATGCTGCGCGAAAAGAGAAAGTCGCTTTTGGCGCCGTGTCATGGGGATATGGGGCGATAGAGTCTCTTCGGGGCCATTCACCCGAAGAAGAGTTTGAAAATGTACTTTCGATGAGAAGAGTCGTCCCACACAGCTATACGGACTCTTCCACGGCAGCCGTGGCCTGACCGATTGGGGGGCCGCAGGTAAAACACCTTGGGCGTGGTGAGCCTTTGTCGTGGCAGCGCAGCATCACGAAGCTCTGGAGGCTTCTTTCCTGTGCAAGAGGGTCGCTTCATGAAGCGGCTTGCGGTCGCGCTGCGTCACGTAACGGATGTGCGCCAGTTGCGCCAGATGGTTGGCCAGCGCGGGTGGGTTGATGCCAAGACATCAACCCATCCACTCTCTCAGTCCCCCATCACCACCCCCTCCCGCCGTGGGTCCGCGCCACCCATCCACAGCTTCTTGCCATGCGCCTGGCCGCGCGTGATGGCTTGCAGGCCACTGGTCATGTTCATTTCGCGCACTTCGGCGCCCCGGGCGCGCAGGGCCTCCACCGTGGCGGGTGGGAAGCGTTTCTCTTCCAGCAGCGTGGGGCCGTTCATCGAGCCGAAGTTGGGCAGGTTGATGGCCTGCTGGGGCATCAGGCCCCAGTTGAAGACGCCATACAGCGTCTTGGCCGTGTAGTGGATGATGGCCGCGCCGCCGGGGCTGCCGCCGCTCATCAGCAGCTCGCCCGTGGCCTTGTCGAACACCAGCGTGGGCGACATCGACGAGCGCGGGCGCTTGCCAGGTTGGACGCGGTTGGCAATGGGCTGGCCTTGTGCGTCGGTGGGGGCAAAGCTGAAGTCGGTCAGCTCGTTGTTCAGCAAGAAGCCTTTGACCATTTGCCGCGCGCCAAACTGGTCTTCGATGGTCGTGGTCATGGCCACGGCGTTGCCGAAGGCATCGACGATGCTGATGTGGCTGGTGCCGAATTCGGGCTGGTCGGGCATGGGGGCATAGCCGGCCTTCACGGCTGCCGGGTTGCCGGGCTGGGCGACCTTCATGCTCTGCTGGCCGATGAGCTTGGCGCGCTCGGCCAGGTAGGCAGGGGCGATCAGGCTGGTCCAGCTGCCTGCGGGCGGCTGCACAAAGTCGGGGTCGGCCACGTAGAGTGCGCGGTCGGCAAAGGCCAGGCGGGCGGCTTCGGTGTACAGGTGCAGCCAGTCGGCCGATGGGATGCCGTCTTGCAGGGGCTTGGCGGCGGCGTCGGTGTTTTTCAGGATGCCCAGGATCTGCCCGATGGCGATGGCGCCCGAGCTGGGCGGCGGGAAGCCGCAGATGCGGAAGTCCTTGGCCTGCACCTGGTAGTCGTGGCAGAGCGCTTCGCGCTTTTTGGGCTGGTAGCTGGCCAGGTCGGCCAGGCTGAGCTTGCCGGGGTTGGTGGGGTGCTTTTGCACCTTGTCCACGATGGCCTGGGCGATCTCGCCTTCGTGCAGGGCCTTGCTGCCCTCGGCGGCGATGCGGCGCAGCACGGCGGCCAGCTCGGGGTTGCGCAGATTGAAGCCCACGTCGCGGGCGTCGCCGTCGGGTTTGTAGAAGTAGGCGGCGGCCACCGGGTCTTTCTTGAGGTGGGCGTCGGCCTTGACCAGGGTGTTGAGCCGCGCACTGACCTTGAAGCCGCCTTCGGCCAGCGTGATGGCGGGCTGGAACAGCGTGGCCCAGGGCAGTTTGCCGTGCTGCTTGTGCGCCATCTCCAGCATGCGCACGGTGCCGGGCACGCCCACCGAGCGGCCGCCCACCACGCCGTCATAAAACTGCACGGGCTTGCCGTCGGCGCCCAGGAAGAGTTTTTCGTCGGCGGCTGCGGGCGCGGTCTCGCGGCCATCGTAGGCCTCCACCAGCTTGCCGGTGCTGTGCAGCAGGAAGGCACCGCCGCCGATGCCGCTGGACTGGGGCTCCACCAGGGTCAGCACCATCTGCACGGCGATGGCGGCGTCGATGGCCGAGCCACCGGCCTTGAGGATCTGGTAGCCCGCGTCGGTGGCCAGCGGGTTGGCGGCGGCCACGGCGAACTTCTCGGTGGCCCAGCCGGGTTTTTCGGTGTAGCCCGAAGAACCTTCGGGCTGGGCGGGCACGGTGTAGGCGAACTGCGAGGGGCTGCTGGCGCAGCCCGCAAGCAGGGCTGCGAGTGCGGCGCAGGCCACCAGGTGGCGCCGTGGCGCGGATGGGCGGGTGGCTGCAGCGGAGGAGGGCGTGGGGGTGGGCATGGGCTGGTTTCTCCTGGGTGGCAAGAAGTGACAAGCAGAAAGGACAAGCAAGCAAACAAGCGAGTGAGCGTGCAAGCAAGAACCAGCGGCCATCGTACGGCGCCTGGCGCGGCTTGGGGGCGCGGCGTTACATTGCGCTACAGGCTCCGGATTCAAAGCTTTTTAGGCCATTCCGCCCTATGGATATGCCTTTTAAGCTATCAAATGTGTAGCAAATGCATTTCTCAGGGCGCCGCCCACCACTGCGGCGTTCCGCCTGCGGTCTACGCGGCCACGGGCCCCGCACGGCCGTCCTGGACGACAAAGCGGGCGAGCGTGCTGGCGCCGCTGTCGGCGCGCAGGGGGTCGTCGAGCACGCGCAGGGTGGTGGTCCACTGGGTGGGCGTGATGTGGGCCAGGCCGTAGCCGCGCAGGTCGCAGCGGGCCAGCAGCACATGCGGGTTGTGGCGCACCACGGCGTCCACCTTGTCCTGGGTGGTGCCCGAGCGGGAGCTGATGGAGGTGCCGCAGAACTCGCTGGCGATGACGGGCGAGTCGGGGCGGTCTGCGTTGGCGTGCACGCGGCAGACGTAGTTCTGGTGGATGTCGCCGCCCAGCAGCACGGTATTGCGTGGCTTGTGCTTTGCCACGGCCTGCAGCAGGCGCGCGCGGGCGGCGGGGTAGCCGTCCCAGTTGTCGGTGGTCACCGTGCCTGAGGGGTAGTGGCGCGGCGAGAACAGGGTTTGCTGCGCGATCACACTCCAGCGGGTGGCGTCTTGCGTGGCGGCATCGGTAGCCAGACCGGTGTGCAGCCATTGCTCTTGCGCGGTGCCCAGCAGGCTGCGGGTGGGGTCGGCCAGGTCGGCGCAGCTGTTGCCGCGCACGGGGCCTGCGCTGCCGGAGTCTGGCGCGCGGCATGCCTGCCAGCTGCGGTACTGGCGGCTGTCCAGCAGGTGGATGTGCGCGAGCCGGCCCCAGCGCAGGCGGCGGTAGACCTGCAGCGCGTCCCACCGGGTGTCGGGGAAGGGGCGGTTCAGGCTGGCGGCGCGCAGGGGCATGTTTTCGTAGAAGGCCTGCCAGGCGGCGCCGCGCTGCGCCAGGAAGCTGGTGGCATCGCCCCGGCCTGTGTGCTCCGCGGTGGCGGCGTAGTCGTTCTGCACTTCGTGGTCGTCCCAGGTCACGGACCAGGGGCAGGCGGCGTGGGCGGCCTGAAGGGCCGGGTCGCTTTTGTGCAGCGCGTAGCGGTCGCGGTAGTCGGCCAGCGTGGTGGCCAGGCGCAGGCTGTGGGTGCGCGCCAGGTCGCTGGTGTTTTTGGGCGTGGCGTATTCGTAGATGTAGTCGCCCAGGAACAGCACCAGGTCCGGCTGGTCGGCCACCAGATGGCGCCACGCGGCGTAGTGGCCGTGCTCCCACCTTTGGCAGGACGCAAA
Organism: Acidovorax sp. GW101-11A03; assembly: GCF_059424825.1. Taxonomy (NCBI): domain Bacteria; kingdom Pseudomonadati; phylum Pseudomonadota; class Betaproteobacteria; order Burkholderiales; family Comamonadaceae; genus Acidovorax; species Acidovorax sp. GW101-11A03. The sequence continues at coordinate 44,181 of NZ_JBWKZU010000028.1, forward strand.
GGCGATGCGCAGCGCATCCGGCATATCGCCCGCTGCAGGAGCGGTGCGCGTGCGGCCCACGGTGCTCACCGCCTCGCCCAGCATGAAGCGGTAGTGGTACCAGCGCGCTGGCTGCAGGCCGCGCAACTCCACGTGCACGCTGTGCCCTAGCTGCGGTAGCGCTGTGGCTTCGCCCTTTTGCACGATCTGCGCAAAGCGCGCGTCGTGCGCGACCTCCCACCGCACGGTGTGGGTGGCCAACATCTGTGCGGGCTGCGTCAGCACCAGACGGGTCCAGAGAACCACGCCATCGGGCGTGGGGTCGCCACTGGCGACACCCAGTGCAAAGGGGTTGCTTTGCAGCGTGGGCGGGTTGCTCCACGCCCAGCGGGGGAGGGTGGATGTGGTGGCCGCGCAGGCGGCGTGTTGCAGAAAGGCGCGGCGGTTCATGGGTCGCTGGTATTCAGGTGTTGAGCAGTTTCACCCGCAGCTGTTTCGGGATTGACGAGTCTTGGGCATCCTGTCACTTGCCTCGTCTACTGCCGGTCGATACCGGCGCACCCCAGGCCAGTGCCACCGTGGAGCTGGCTTTGCCAGGCCACGGGTGGCGTCCCCCCTTTGGGGGAAGGCGCCGAAGGCGACACAGGGGGAGCCACTACGCCGCCATCACCCGGTTCTTCCCCGAGCGCTTGGCCAGGTACATGGCCTGGTCGGCACGCAGGATGGCGTCGGTGCTGCTTTCGGTGTCGCTCAGCTGCGCCACGCCTGCGCTGAAGGTGATGAGCACCTTCTCGGTGCCTTGCAGAAAGAAGCGGGTGGTCAGCTCGCGCTGCAGCCGTGTCATGGCGGCCGCGCCGGCTTCGACTGCGGTGTCGGGCAGCACGATGACAAACTCTTCACCGCCATAACGGGCCAAAAGGTCCTGTGGCCGCATGACCTCGCGCGTGACCTGGGCCAGGTGCACCAGGGCCGCATCGCCACCTGCGTGGCCCAGGCGGTCGTTCAAGGACTTGAAGTTGTCCAGGTCCAGCAGCGCCAGGCACAGGGGCGATCCCATGCGGCGGGCGCGGGCAATCTCGCGCTCCATGGCTTCGTCCAGGCCCTTGCGGTTGAGGGTGCCGGTGAGCGGGTCGTGCCGGGCCTGAGAACTGGCGCGGTCGAGTTCTTCCTGCAGCTTGGCCACTTCAGCGCGCTTGGCCTCGGTGCGCTCGCGCAGGTCCTGCAGCTCGTCATGCGCCACGCGGCTGTCCAGCGCCATGGCGCGGGTGGCGCTCATCACCTCCTGCAGCACGGGTGCGATGTCCTGCAGGCTGCTGGCCTTGCCGATGAGGTCGGCGCAGCGTTCCATCGTGCCCTGGTAGCTGGTGCTGGAGGCGGTGATCTTGGCCAGCCGCTCGATGAAGGTGGCGAGCATGTCCTTCATCTGCTCTTGCGCTTCGAGCGTGCGGGCCTTGGCCTCGGTCTGCTTGAAGATCACGTCCTTGAGGCGGCGCTGCACGTCGTCGAGCCGGCGCAGGGTGAGCGGCGGGGTGGAGGCGGTCATCAGCGCCTCGGCCTGGCCGTGCAGCCACCGGTCGTCCACGCTGAGCACGGCAATGTTCTCGAAGATCATGTGCAGCAACTCCAGCAGGCTGGTGCGGATGGCGGCCTGGTCTTCGGTGGCAAACGACAGCCGGTAGGTGAAGTTGCCCAGCATGAGCTGCGCTGTGGCCACGGGGGGCGAAGGTTCGCGCAGGAAGGTGACGAGTTGCTTGGCCATCTCGATCACGCGGGCGTCGTCCTCGCCGAGCGCGGGCAGGGTGTTGTCGATGAGGCGCGCCAGGGTTTCTGCCAGTTCGGGCGGCAATTCGCCCAGGGCGGTGGGGGCGCTGGCGGTTTCGATGGGGGCGGCGGCGGCGGGGTGCAGGCCCAGGTTGGCATAGCCCACCATCACGCTTTGCAGCGAGGTCCAGTCCTTGGTGATGATGGCCCGCTCGAACTGGGTGAGCAAACGCTTCTGGGCCGGGGTCTGGGCGGGCAGCACCCGCTGGATGCCGCTCAGCGGTCCGTCGGGGAAGGGCTGCGGGCTGCGAGTGCCCGCAATCTCGTCGTACAGCGCCAGGTAGTTGTCAGGGGTGGGTTGCAACCGGCGGGCCGCCAGCTGTTTCAGTGTCTCGCGCGCGATCTCGGATGGGAGGCGGTCGGCCATGGGTGGGCACCAGTGTCAGGAGGGGCGGGAAGGCGCAAGTGTGACACAGCGGATGGCTTTTTTGGGCAGGGGCGCCCGGCCTGGCGGGGCCCCTGCAGGGGGCTGGCAGAGGCTCAGTTCACCATCACGAGCTTGCCCATCACGCCGCGCGAGCCCATGTGGGCGTAGGCGGCGGGCAGTTCGGCCATGGGCATGGTGCGGTCGATCACGGGCTTGATCTTGCCCTGGGCGTACCACTGGGCCAGCTCGCCCATCATGGCGGCGTTGGCCTTGGGCTCGCGCTTGGCAAAGTCGCCCCAGAACACGCCCACGATGGAGGCGCCCTTGAGCAGCGCCAGGTTGAACGGCAGCGCGGGGATGGGGCCCGAGGCAAACCCCACCACCAGGTAGCGGCCGCGCCAGGCAATGGAGCGGAACGCGGGCTCGGCAAAGTCGCCGCCCACGGGGTCGTAGATCACATCGGGGCCTTTGCCGTCGGTGAGAGTCTTGATGGCGTCGCGCAGGTTGTCTTTGCTGTAGTTGATGGTGGCGTCGGCACCGATGGAGGTGCACAGCGCGCATTTCTCGTCGCTTGAGGCGGCGGCGATCACGCGCGCGCCCATGGCCTTGGCGATCTGGATCGCGGCCGTTCCAACCCCGCCAGCGGCACCCAGCACCAGCACGGTTTCGCCTGCCTTGAGCTGAGCCCGGTCCACCAGCGCGTGGTAGGACGTGGCGTAGATCATGATGAAGGCGGCGGCATCGACATGCGAGAAGCCGTCGGGCAGCGGCATGCACAGTGCGGCGGGCGCAATGGTGTGCGTGCCAAAGCCGCCCGTGCCTGACAGGCAGGCCACGTTCTGGCCAACCTTGAGGTGCGTGACGCCGTCGCCCACGGCTGCCACCACGCCTGCGTACTCGGAGCCCGGCACAAAGGGCAGCGGCGGCTTCATCTGGTACTTGTTTTGCACGATCAGCAGGTCTGGAAAGTTCAGGCTGGCCGCCTTGATCTCGATGAGCACCTCGCCCGCCTTGGGGGCCGGTGTGGGCAGTTCGGTCCAGGTCAGGGCGTCAACGCCGACGGGGTTGGTGCAAAGCCAAGCGTGCATGGGAAAAGTCTCCTGTCAATGTTGGGGCGCATGATAGGCCGGGGTGCCCGGGGGCTGTTGTCCCACGAGCGACCGACCCTGCGCGCGCCATGGCGGGGCGACGCATGCAGGAGCGCCCACCTACAATCCGTTGCAACCTCTGCTGCAACCATGAAAATTCTGATTTCCAACGACGATGGCTACCAGGCCCCGGGCATCGTGGCCCTGCATGACGCGCTCAAGACCCTGGAGGGCGTGGAGGTGGAGGTGGTCGCGCCCGAGCACAACAACAGCGCCAAGTCGAACGCGCTGACCCTGCATTCGCCGCTGTACGTCCACAAGGCTGCCAATGGCTTTCGGTATGTGAATGGAACGCCAGCCGACTGTGTGCATATCGCGCTGACCGGGCTGCTGGGCTACCGGCCCGACCTGGTGGTGTCGGGCATCAACAATGGCGCCAACATGGGGGACGACACGATCTATTCCGGTACGGTGGGCGCTGCCATGGAAGGCTATCTGTTTGGCATCCCCGCCATTGCGTTCTCGCAGGTGGACAAGGGCTGGGGCGAGCTGGAAGCTGCCGCCGCCAAGGCCCGGGAGATCGTGGCGCAGATGCGTAGCCAGCAACTGGTGACCGAGACCCCCTGGCTGCTGAATGTGAACATCCCCAACATGCCGCTGGATGCGCTGCGGCCCGCCAAGTGGTGCCGACTGGGGCGCCGCCATGCGGCCGAGCGCGTCATCGTGCAGGAGAGCCCGCGTGGCGAGGCCATGTACTGGATTGGCGGGGCGGGTGCGGCGAAAGACGATGCCGAGGGCACGGACTTTCATGCCACGGCGCAAGGCCATGTGTCCATCACGCCGCTGAAGGTGGACCTGACCGATCACGACAGCCTGGGCGCCTGGGCGCAGAAGGCGTCCCAATGGGTTGCAGGGGCGGGGGCGGCTGCCGCCCCAGGCATGTGATGCAGCGCCGCCCTGGGTTTCCGGCCCGTCTGCCGGGCACGGGCAACGCTGGCGCCAAGCCGGTGGCACAGGTGTCGGCACCGGCTTCGGCCTTGGCGGCGCGCAAGCCGGTGGTGGCTGCACCGGTGGGGGTGGGGCTCGACTCGTCAGCAGTTCGCACGCGCATGGTGCAAAAACTGGCGGCGGGGGGCATCACCTCGGCGCCCGTCTTGCAGGCCATGGGGGCGGTGGAGCGCCACCGGTTTGTGGACAGCGCCCTGGTCAACCAGGCCTATGAGGACACCAGCCTGCCCATCGGGCTGGGGCAGACCATCTCCAAACCCAGCGTGGTGGCGCGCATGTGCGAATTGCTGCTGGGTGCCGAGGGCGCGCGCGCGGGCGGCCTGGGCCGGGTGCTGGAGATCGGCACCGGTTGCGGCTACCAGGCGGCGGTGCTGAGCCTGCTGGCCCGGGAGGTCTACACGCTGGAGCGGCTGCGTGGCCTGCACGACCGGGCCCGGGACAACCTGCGCCCGTTCCGGCTGGCCAACGTCCATCTGCTGTTTGGCGATGGCATGCTGGGCTATGCCAAGGGAGCCCCCTATGCCGCCATCATTGCCGCCGCAGGTGGCGATGCCGTACCCCAGGCCTGGTGCGATCAACTGGCGGTGGGTGGGCGGCTGGTGGCGCCGATGGCGCTGTCGGGCGGGCAGCAGATGTTGCTGGTGATCGACAAAACCCCGCACGGATTGAAACAAAACGTGCTCGAACCGGTGCATTTTGTCCCTCTAAAATCGGGGATTGCGTAAAGGGAATTGCTTATGTTCGTATCGCGTGGTCTTGTGATGGGGTTTACCGTGGCAATGGCGGGGCTGGTGCTCTCCGGCTGTGGCACCCGCCTGAACAAGGCTCCTGTGGAAGATCGGGGCACCTCCATATCTTCTGCGCCCGCGCAGGCTGGCCAGCCTGGCGTGGTGGTGGGCACCCCCATCAAGCCGTTGCCCGGGGCAGAAAATGCGGGCAAACCGGGTTATTACACGGTCAAGCCTGGGGATACCCTGATTCGCATCGGGCTGGAGTCCGGCCAGAGCTGGAAAGACCTGGCCCGCTGGAACAACCTCGAAAACGCCAACCTTATCGAAGTGGGCCAAGTGCTGCGCGTGGTGCCTCCCACGGCCGCTGTGGCTGCGACGGCTGTGGCGTCTGACAATGGCGTGGTGACGCGGCCGGTGACCTCGTCCACCGTGGCGCCCGCACCGGCGGCATCAGCTGCATCGCCAGCCAGCGCACCCAAGCCACCGGCCTCGGCGGCCTCCGGCACCGTGGTGGCCGTGGCGCCCGCTACGCCAGCGCTAGCTGCCGCGCCTGCTGGGGAGGACGACATCGCCTTCATCTGGCCCGCTTCGGGCTCGCTGATCGCGGGCTTTGACGAGGCGCGCAACAAGGGCTTCGATATTGCCGGCAAGGCGGGCGAGCCCGTGCTGGCTGCTGCCGATGGCCGCGTGGTCTACGCCGGCGCAGGCCTGCGCGGCTATGGCAACCTGGTGATCCTGAAGCACAACAACACCTTCCTCACGGCCTATGCCCACAACCAGTCGCTGCTGGTCAAGGAAGACCAGGCCGTGCGCAAGGGCCAGAAGATTGCCGAGATGGGCAACACCGACGCAGACCGTGTCAAGCTCCACTTTGAAATCCGCCGGCAGGGCAAGCCGGTGGACCCCTCGCGCTACCTGCCAGCGCGTTGATCCCCATGGTGGCCGGGCTGCCGCAGAGCGGCGAGGGCAGTGCGGCCGGGGTGCGCGCTGAAGCGGGCGATGACTTCCTGCTCGCTGATGAGTCAGAAGCACTGGTCGAGGCCAGCAGCGAAATGCGCCATATGTTGGTGGCGCCGCTGCAGCATGCTGCCCGGCTCGACAAGGCGCTGGCCGATCTGGTTCCTGAGTTCTCCCGCAGCTATCTGCAGCAGTTGCTGGGGCAGGGGCTGGTCAGTCTCAATGGCAGGCCTGTGCTTAAGGCGTCCACCCGCGTCAAGGCGGGTGACCAGCTGGTGCTGGAGATGCGGCCTACGTTGCAAAGCCAGGCGTTCCGCCCCGAGCCCATGGCCATTGATGTGGTGTATGAAGACGAGCACCTTCTGGTTGTGAACAAACCCGCAGGGCTGGTGGTACACCCGGCGCCGGGCAACTGGAGCGGGACCTTGCTCAACGGCTTGCTGGCCCGGGATGAGAAGGCCCTGCTGGTTCCCCGTGCTGGCATCGTGCACCGGCTGGACAAGGACACCAGCGGCCTCATGGTGGTGGCGCGGAACCGCGCCACCATGGACGCATTGGTGGCATTGATTGCCGAGCGCAAGGTCAAGCGCCAGTACCTCGCCCTGGCGCATGGCGCCTGGACCGGGCCCAAGAGCCGTTCGGTCGATGCACCCATCGGGCGCGACCCGCGCAACCGTTTGCGCATGGCCGTGGTGGACCTGGCCCTGCATGCAGGCAAAACTGCCCGCACCGATGTGTTGTGGCTGGCTGGCACCGACCAGGGCTGCTGGGTGCAGTGCACCTTGCACACGGGGCGGACCCATCAGATCCGGGTGCACATGGCATCGCTCAAGCACCCGCTGGTGGGCGACACCCTGTACGGCGGTGCGCCCTTGGGGGCCATGCAGCGCCAGGCACTGCACGCCTACCGCCTGGCCTTTGTGCACCCGGTAACGGGCAAGGCGCTGGAGTTCCAGGCGCAGGCACCCGAGGACATGCAGCAGGCACTGTCTTTCTGGGGCCTGGGCTACAATGCGCCCTGACGGCCTGATCGGCCCCCTGCCCGAAGACGGAATCCCGCCGGGCCCTTGCGTCGCGCCAACGTCCTTGCACTGCGCGCCAATTTGATTGCCCCCTGCTGTTGATGTGACACCCGTTGCAACGCGTGGCACTTTTCCAGGAATCGCTGAACCATGAACACGGTGGATGCCAAAAGGGTCCTCGAAACTGCGCTGATCTGCGCGCAGCAGCCTGTGCCTGTGCGCGAGCTGCGGGTACTTTTCAATGACGCGCTGGGGTCTGACACACTCAAGCTCCTGCTGCAGGAGCTTCAGCAGGACTGGGCACAGCGTGGAGTGGAATTGGTGCAGGTGGCCACGGGCTGGCGTTTTCAGAGCCGCCCCGAGATGCGGGAGTATCTCGACCGGCTGCACCCCGAAAAACCCCCGCGCTACACGCGGGCCACCATGGAAACGCTGGCCATCATTGCGTACCGCCAGCCGGTGACGCGGGGTGACATCGAGGACATCCGTGGCGTGACCGTCAACAGCCTGATCATCAAGCAGTTGGAGGACCGGGGCTGGGTCGAGGTCATCGGGCACCGGGAAACCGTGGGCCGTCCTGCGCTGTTTGCGACCACCCGCCAGTTTCTGGATGACATGGGCCTGCAGTCGCTGGACCAGTTGCCCGTTTTGGACGACCCCACCGGCAATGCGAATGTGCTGGAGGCCATGGCTGCTGCGGCCCAGGGTGTGATCGAGCCGGAACTGGAGCCGATTTTGGAGGCGGTGCCGGAGCCTGAGCCCGAGGTGGTGGTTGTGGAGCCTGTGGTGGAGCAGCAGCCGCAGTTCGCCTCTGCCATCGTGGAGAGCGTGCCCCCACCGTTGGTGGACGATTTTTTTAATGACACGGAGACAGATCTCCGTGGCGACCATATGGATACGGATACCCCGGGCGGTGTCCAGGGAAACACTTGATGAACGATTCGACCCCCGACAATCCGGGCGCAACGCCCGAGGCTGGCGCTGCCGATGTGGCTCCTGCTGCCAAAAAGCCTGCTGCCAAGCGCGCGCCGCGCAAGAAGGCTGTGCCGGTTTCCGCAGAGGGGGCCGACACCCTGGCGGCGGACTCCGGAATGGCTGCGGTGGCTTCGGCCACAGGGGTGCGGGCTGAGTCTTCGAGCACGGTCGAAGTGCCCGCTGGTGCCGAGTTGGCGGTGGCTGTAGAGCCCGCAGTTGTCGGTTCGCAGGCGCCTGGGGCTGATGGTGCCACACCGCGTGGGGGACGCAAGGGCCAGGCCCCGGCCGACCACCGGGGGCGTCCACCCCGTGCGGAAGGGATGGGGCGCGACAAGCGCAAGCCCGCGCCAGGGGTGGAGGGCTATCAGTTCGAGGATGTGGTTTCGGGCCGTTTCGACCAGGATGACGCGTCGGCAGATGTGGCCCCCGCCAAGCGGGTGCTGTTGCCCCAGGTGGAAACGCCCAAGCTGCACAAGGTGCTGGCCCAGGCGGGCTTGGGCTCGCGTCTGGAGATGGAGCAGCTCATCCTGGAAGGGCGGATCTCGGTGAACAATGAGCCGGCCCACATCGGCCAGCGCATCCAGTTTGGCGACCAGGTCAAGGTCAATGGCAAGCCCATCCGCTACCGCATCGACCCGCCGCCAGCGCGGGTGATCGCGTACCACAAGCCCGTGGGCGAGGTGGTGACCCATGACGACCCGCAGAACCGGCCGACGGTTTTCCGCAAGCTGCCCCGGCTGATGCAGGGCAAGTGGCAGTCGGTGGGGCGGCTGGATCTGAACACCGAAGGGCTGCTGCTGTTCACCAGCTCGGGCGAACTGGCCAACAAGCTCATGCACCCCCGTTTTGGACTGGAGCGTGAGTACGCGGTGCGTGTTCTCGGCGCACTCAGCAACGAAGAAAAGCAGAAGCTGCTCGACGGCGTGCGTCTGGACGACGGCATGGCGTCGTTTGGCTCCATCGAAGACGGTGGCGGTGAGGGTTCCAACTGCTGGTACAGGGTCACCATCTCCGAAGGCCGTAACCGTGAAGTGCGCCGCATGATGGAATCGGTGGGGCATGCCGTGAGTCGCCTCATCCGCATCCGGTACGGCGCCATGGTGCTGCCCCGTGGCCTCAAGCGGGGAGCCTGGCTGGAGCTGGATGACAGCGATATCCGGGCCCTGGTCCAGGCGGCGGGCGCGGGGCGCGCTGATTCGGTCGAAGGCCGCGCGGAAGCGGGCCCTGCGGCTGGCGGGCGCGGTGGCAATGGCAATGCGCGCAATAGGGGCCGTGGCGGCCCCCGGGCGGGAGATGGCCCCCGCCGGGACATGTCCCAGGGTGGTGGCGGTGCGGGCCCCCGGGGTCAGAAGCCTCGGCGTGACGGCGGCGGGCAAGGGCAGGGCGCGCGGGGCAACAATGCCGCGGGTGGCGATCGCCAGCGCGGCGCGGCCCAACCCGATCCGATGAAAACCTCGGTGGGGTACATCGGGATGGACAGCCTCTCGCGGCACCGCCAGGACAAACGCCGACCCGGCGGTGGTGGCCCCCGGCGCGGCGGTGGTCGTTAATCTGCTGCCAGGCTTCCACGGTTAGAATCGAGGGCTTTGTCCGGTGGACAAACGAATCACGGCAACATTATTCATTCAGGAAAATCAACATGGCTATCGAACGCACTCTCTCCATCATCAAGCCCGACGCAGTGGCCAAGAACGTCATCGGCCAGATCTACGCCCGTTTTGAAGCCGCTGGCCTCAAGGTCGTGGCTGCCCGCATGGTGCATCTGTCGCGCCTGGAAGCCGAGCAGTTCTACGGCGTGCACAAAGAGCGTCCTTTCTTCAAGGACCTGGTGGACTTCATGATCTCCGGCCCTGTGATGATCCAGGCCCTGGAAGGCGAAAACGCGATTCTGAAGAACCGCGAACTGATGGGCGCCACCGACCCCAAGAAGGCAGAAGCTGGCACCATCCGCGCTGACTTCGCTGACAGCATCGATGCCAACGCCGTGCACGGCTCGGACGCTGCTGAAACGGCTGCTGTGGAAGTGGCTTTCTTCTTCCCTGGCCTGAACATCTACTCGCGTTGATATGGTGATCCCCATGCCTGTTCCCGCAACCGTGGGATGTCTGCGCCATGGGGACGGTTGCGCCCGGCCCTCCGAGAGGGCGGCGCAATGACCACCAACCTGCTGGAATTTGATCTCGACGGCCTCGCAGCCTTTTGCGAGCAGCTGGGCGAGAAGCGTTTTCGTGCGACCCAGCTGTTCCGCTGGATCCATCAGCGTGGCGCGAGCGACTTCGACGCCATGAGCGACCTGGCCAAGGCCCTGCGCGACAAGCTCAAGGGGTGTGCCAAGGTCGAGGCCCTGCCTGTTGTCTCCGAACATGTTTCGTCGGACGGCACGGTGAAGTGGCTGTTTGACGTGGGGGATGGCAATGCGGTCGAGGCCGTGTTCATCCCCGAGGATGACCGGGGCACGCTCTGCGTGTCGTCACAAGCCGGTTGTGCCGTGGGCTGCCGCTTTTGCTCTACGGGGCACCAGGGCTTCAGCCGCAATCTGACCACGGGCGAGATCCTGGCCCAGTTGTGGTTTGCTGAGCACTCCCTGCGCAAGCGTTTCAACACCGAAGACCGCGTGATCTCCAACGTGGTCATGATGGGCATGGGCGAGCCGCTGCAGAACTACGCTGCCTTGGTGCCCGCCCTGCGTGTGATGCTGGACGACCATGGCTATGGCCTGTCACGCCGCCGGGTAACGGTGTCCACTTCGGGTGTCGTTCCCATGATGGACCGGCTCTCGCAGGACTGCCCCGTGGCTCTGGCGGTGTCCCTGCATGCGCCGAACGATCCCTTGCGCGACAACCTGGTGCCGCTCAATCGCAAGTACCCGATCCAGGAGTTGCTGGAGGCCTGTGGCCGTTATCTTGCCCATGCGCCTCGCGACTTCATCACCTTTGAATACTGCATGCTGGATGGCGTGAATGACCAGCTGGAGCATGCGCAGCAGCTTATTGAGTTGGTCAGGCGCTCCGGGGTGCGCTGCAAGTTCAATCTGATTCCTTTCAATCCGTTCCCTGCGTCAGGGCTCTTGCGGTCGGCGCAGAATCAGGTCCTTGCCTTTTCCAAGGTCTTGAGCGACGCCGGTATTGTCACAACGGTACGCAAGACCCGAGGCGATGATATCGATGCGGCCTGTGGGCAGTTGGCGGGTGATGTCAAGGACCGCACCCGCGCTGCAGAGCGCATGGCAAAGCAGCGCACAATCGTGCTCAAACCGGTGACTTGATCAGCAGGCAATCGGCAAACTTCAAGGAGGCTCTACATGGCGGGATTGGTTGGACGCTGGCAGCATTTTGGCCGCTGGACACTCACGGCATGCAGTGCATTGATTTGCATCGCAGCACTCCAGGGGTGTGCGGCCAACAACGCGGCGGCCCTGGGTGAATCAGAAGCCGATCTGGTAACCCCCTCCGATGAGTCCGAAGCCCGGCGCCGTGCCCGTATCCGGCTGGAACTCGCAGCCAACTACTTCGAGATGGGCCAGACAGCGGTGGCCCTGGACGAAGTCAAGCAGTCGCTTGCCGCAGATCCTTCCTATGCCGATGCGTTGAACCTGCGCGGCCTGATCTTCATGCGCTTGAACGACCTGGCGCAGGCGGACGACAGCTTTCGCCGTGCCATGGCATTGCGCGGCAACGATGCCAACCTGCTGCACAACTACGGGTGGCTGTTGTGCCAGCAGCAGAAGTACGCGGATGCGGACCAGTATTTTGGGCGCGCCATTGCCACCCCCACCTACATGGCGCGCGGCAAGACCTTGATGGCGCGCGGGCTGTGCCAGTCCCGGGCGGGCCAGCTTGCAGAGGCGGAACAGTCGTTTCTGAAGGCCTATGAGTTGGATGCTGCCAATCCGGTGGTGGCATATCAGTTGTCCTCGTTGCTGCTGCGGCGCAACGAGCTGACACGGGCGCAGTTTTATATCCGGCGCCTCAACAACAGCGAGTTTGCCAATGCTGAATCGCTGTGGCTGGGCATAAAGGTGGAGCGCGCCTTGGGCGACTCCGTGGCAATGCGGCAACTGGCAGGCCAGTTGCGCAAGCGGTTCCCGGATTCGCGGGAGTTGGGTGCTTACGAACGCGGGGCTTTCAATGAGTGAGGTTGTGGAGAGTAGTGGGTTGACGGCGGGTGGTTTGCTGAGGGAGGCCCGCCAGGCGTCTGGAATGCACATTGCAGCCTTGGCCGTGGCACTGAAAGTGCCGGTCAGCAAGCTGGAGGCCCTGGAGGCTGACAACTTTACGGTGCTGCCCGATACCGTGTTCGTGCGGGCCCTGGCCTCCAGTGTGTGCCGCGTGCTCAAGGTGGACGCGGCGCCCGTGCTGGCCTTGCTGCCCCAAAGCCAGAGTCCCAGTCTGGCGGCAGACAGCGCCGGGATCAACGCCCCGGTCAAGGGCAGCGTGGGCAAATCCGCGGTGTCCTCTTCATCGTTCTCCGGGAACGGGTCCGCTTCGCGCTCTGTGGGGTTTGTGGTGCTGGCCCTGTTGGTGGGGGCTCTGGCCCTGTACTTCTTCCCTCGGGGCGAGGACCGCGCGGCATCCACTTCAACGACCGCTCCTGTGCTTTCTTCGGCCCCAGATGCCGTGCCGACGGGGGCGGCGGATGCGCCAGCAGCCGAGCGGCCTGCGGAGCCCGCCCCCGCACCTGCTGCGGTGACTCCGGCCTTGGTGGCGGCCCCGGCCTTGTCTGCCGCTGTCACTGCAGTGCCCGCTACCGCTGCTGTCCCTGCCTCGGCGCCGGCACCGGCCGTGGTGGCCAGCGCCCCAGCGCCTGCGGCCGACGCACCGGCGGGCACGCTGGTGCTGCGGGCGCGCAGTGAATCCTGGGTTCAGGTGAAGGACGCCACTGGCGCTCTGGCTTTGCAGCGCAACCTGGCTCCGGGGGAATCCGTGTCGGTGTCAGCACAGCCCCCGCTGGCGGTGGTCGTGGGGCGTGCCGACGCGACTGAAGTGACGGTGCGTGGCAAGCCGTTCGACCTGACCGCCGTGTCGCGCGAGAACGTCGCTCGTTTTGAGGTGAAGTAGCGTGCAGAACCCTTTGCGTGATTTTGGCCCCGTGGCGGTCGCTACCCCTTTGCCGCGCCGTTCGCGCCAGGCAAAAGTGACCTGGGGCTCACGGATTGTGACCGTGGGCGGCGATGCGCCGGTGCGCGTGCAGTCCATGACCAACACGGACACGGTGGATGCCATCGGCACAGCGATCCAGGTCAAGGAACTGGCCCAGGCTGGGTCTGAATTTGTCCGTATCACGGTCAACACTCCCGAAGCGGCTGCTGCCGTGCCCTACATCCGCGAACAGCTGGACCGGATGGGCGAGAGCGTGCCGCTGGTGGGGGACTTCCACTACAACGGCCACCGTCTTCTGACCGAATTCCCCGATTGTGCGCAGGCGCTCTCCAAGTACCGGATCAACCCGGGCAATGTGGGCAAGGGCGACAAGAAGGACAAGCAGTTCGGCCAGATGATCGAGGCTGCCATGCGCTGGGACAAGGCCGTGCGCATCGGCGTGAACTGGGGCAGCCTGGACCAGGAACTGCTCGCCAGCCTGATGGATGCCAACAGCCAGCGCGCGCAGCCCTGGGAGGCGCGCCAGGTGATGTATGAGGCACTGATCACGTCGGCCATCGAGTCGGCCAAACTGGCTGAATCCATGGGCCTGAATGGTGACCAGATCATCCTGTCGTGCAAGGTCAGTGGCGTGCAGGACCTCATCGCCGTCTACCGCGAACTGGCCCGCCGCTGCGACTACGCGCTGCACCTGGGCCTGACCGAGGCGGGCATGGGCACCAAGGGCACGGTGGCGTCCAGCACGGCACTGGGCATCCTGCTGCAGGAGGGCATTGGCGACACCATCCGTGTGTCGCTCACGCCCCAGCCCGGCGAGGCGCGCACGCAGGAGGTGGTGGTTGCTTCTGAAATCCTGCAATCGCTGGGGCTACGCGTGTTCGTGCCCAGCGTCACGGCCTGCCCTGGCTGCGGCCGCACCACCAGCACCACGTTCCAGGAGCTGGCCAAGCAGATCGACGACTACCTGCGTGCGCAAATGCCCGTGTGGCGTGTGCGTTATCCGGGGGTGGAGGGCATGAAGGTGGCCGTGATGGGCTGCATCGTCAACGGCCCTGGCGAAAGCAAGCATGCCAATATCGGCATCAGCCTGCCCGGCACGGGTGAGGCCCCGGCGGCGCCTGTGTTCATCGATGGCGAAAAGGCCCTGACGCTGCGCGGCGAGCGCATTGCCGAAGAGTTCCATGCCCTTGTCGAGCAGTATGTCGAGCGCCGCTACGGCTGCTCTTGATTGCTATAAAAATAATAGCTATCAATGTATGTCTATCAGGCGGTAGGGCCTGATTTGTTTCAAAAAAAATACCAGGAAAATACCGCAGTGAGCAAAGTGCAGAAGCTGAGCGCCGTCAAAGGCATGAACGACATCCTGCCCGCCTCGGTGCCCCGCACCGAAAAGCTTCCGACATCGGCACGCTGGCAGTGGTTCGAGGCTGCGGTGCGCAAGGTGCTTGCCCGCTATGGCTACCAATACCTGCTGACACCCATCGTCGAACCCACGGCGCTGTTCGTGCGCGGGTTGGGTGAGGTAACGGACATCGTTGAAAAGGAGATGTACTCCTTCACCGACTCGATGAACGGCGACAAGCTCACCCTGCGTCCCGAGGCCACGGCGGGCATCGTGCGCGCCATGGTCGAGCACAACGCGCTCTACAACGGCCCGCTACGTGTGTGGACGCAGGGCCCCATGTTCCGCCACGAGCGCCCGCAAAAGGGCCGCTACCGCCAGTTCAACCAGTTGGACGTGGAAGCGCTGGGTTTTGGCGGGCCGGATGTGGATGCGGAAATCATCTTGGTCGCCCGCGCGCTGTGGCGCGAACTGGGTTTGGTGGAGGGCCAGCATGTGCGGCTCGAAATCAACAGCCTGGGCCAGCCCGCAGAACGCCGCGAGCACCGCGAGGCTCTGATCCGCTACTTTGAGCAGCACCAGGACCAGCTGGACGAAGAAGCCCGTCGCCGCCTGCACAGCAACCCGCTGCGCATCCTGGACAGCAAGAACCCGGCAATGCAGGCCTTGATCGAGGCGGCGCCGAAGCTCATGGACTTTCTGGGCGACGCATCGCGTGCCCACTTTGACGCCGTGCGTGCCGCGCTGGAGGCCGTGGGCCTGGAGTACCGCGTGAACCCACGCCTGGTGCGCGGCATGGACTACTACAACCTGACCGTGTTCGAGTGGGTGACCGACCAGCTCGGCTCGCAAGGCACCGTGTGTGGCGGTGGCCGCTACGACGGCCTGATCGAACAGCTGGGCGGCAAGAGTGCGCCTGCCGTGGGCTTTGGCCTGGGCATAGAGCGCCTGTTGCTGCTGGCCGACGAGCTGGACTTGCCCATGCCATCGGCTGCGGCGGATGTCTATGCCATCGTGCCGCCTGGCACGCCACTGCCCCCCGTCATCGTCGTGCTGGAGGCACTGCGCACCGCAGGGCTGAACGTGGTGCAGCACGCTGGTGGTGCCGAAGGTGCGGGCAGCATGAAGTCACAGTTCAAGAAGGCCGACGCCAGCGGTGCGCGCCACGCGCTCATCTTTGGCGAGGACGAACTGGCGCGGGGCCACGTCACCGTCAAGGCCTTGCGCGACGGCAGCGGTGCGCAGGCCGAGCACCCCTTGGCCGATGTGGCGCAATGGGCCGCCACCCTACAATCCATCGCTTAATCCGAATACAGAACCGCTGATCTTTTATGGCCAATCATCTCGATCTTGAAGAACAAGAGCAACTTGACCAGCTCAAGCATTTTTGGAACACCTGGGGCACGCTGATCAGCTCGGTGGTGCTGGTGGTGGCAGGCAGTGCGGCCGCGTGGAACGGTTACCAGTACTGGCAGAACCGCCAGGCCACCCAGGCGGCGGCGCTTTTTGATGCCGTGGATGTGGCTGCCCGATCGGGCGACAAAACGCGCCTGGAGCAGGCTTTTGGCGACCTCAAGTCCAAGTACGGCAGCACCACCCAGGCGGGGCAGGCCGGGTTGACCTTTGCCAAGGCGATGCAGGATACCGGCAACGCCGACGCGGCCAAGGATGCGCTGGGTTGGGTGGCGGAGCAATCTTCGGACGACGGCCTCAAGGCCTTGGCCAAATTGCGCCTGGCCAGCGTGCTGATGGACCAGAAGAACTACGACGAGGCCCTCAAACAGGTGTCCGGTAGCTTCCCTCCCGAGTTCGCGTCGGTCGCGGCAGACCGCAAGGGCGATGTGCTGCTCTTGCAGGACAAGCGCCAGGAGGCGATTGCGGAGTACACCAAGGCCTACAAGGGCTTCGAAGAAAGCGTTGAATACCGCCGCCTGGTGGAGATCAAGCTGAACGCGCTGGGTGTGTCGCCGCAGGCAGCGACCGTGGCGGCGGCCCCATCTTCCGTGCAAACCAAGTAAACACATGACATTGACTCCACATGCGGTGTCCGGCCGCTCTTCTTTCCTGCGTGGCACTGCGTTGGTGGTGCTGGCTGCGTCGCTGGCGGGCTGCTCGTTGTGGAGCGGTGGTGGCAGCGCAAAGCCTGCCCCTGCTGACCTCGGCGCAAACGTCGCCGTCCTGGGGGTCCGGCAGGCCTGGGCGGCCCGCGTGGGCAACGTTGCTGGCTTGCCCCTGGATGTGCATGCCCTGGGCAATGTGGTCACCGTGGCGTCCTCCGACGGGGTGGTCGCAGCCATTGACGCCCGTACCGGTGGGGACGTCTGGCGCACGGCGCTGGGCGAGCCGCTGTCGGCGGCTGTGGGCAGCGACGGCAAATCGGCTGCCGTGGTCTCGCGCAACAACGCACTGATCGTGCTGGAGGCCGGCCGCGAGCGCTGGCGCGAAACCCTGGCCGCCCAGGTCTTTACACCTCCTCTGGTGGCAGGCGGGCGCGTGTTTGTTTTGTCGGCAGACCGTTCGGTTGCTGCCTATGACGCCACCACGGGGCGGCGCCTGTGGGCGCAGCAGCGCCCTGGTGAGGCTCTCGTGCTGCGCCAGGCTGGCGTTCTGCTGGCTGTGGGGGACACCCTGGTGGTTGGCCTGTCGGGCCGTTTGGTGGGCCTGAACCCAGACAATGGCAGCGTGCGCTGGGAAGCGCCGTTGGCCAGTCCACGGGGCACCAATGACGTGGAGCGCCTGGTCGAGTTGGTCGGGCGTACCAGCAAGGTGGGCGACAGCGTCTGCGCGCGCTCGTTCCAGGCTGCGGTGGGTTGTGTGAACACGGCCCGGGGCTCCGTGGCCTGGACGCAGCCTGCCAGCGGCGCTGAAGGCGTGCATGGCGACGCGGATGCGCTGTTTGGTGTTGAAAGCAATGGCACGGTGCTCGCCTGGCGCCGTAGCGACGGCTCGCGCCTGTGGGGCGTTGATCGGCTCAAGCACCGCAAGCTGACAGCGCCGCTGTTGCTGGGGCGCTCTGTGGTGATCGGTGACGACACCGGGTTGGTTCACCTGTTGTCCCGTACGGACGGCTCTCCCCTCAACCGCATTGCCACGGACGGGTCCGGCATTGCGGCAGCACCTGCCGTGGCTGCAGACACTTTGGTGGTTGTGACCCGCAACGGCAGTATTTACGGATTCCGTCCAGATTGATCGGTTGTATTCAATGAAGCCAGTTATCGCCCTCGTGGGGCGTCCGAATGTCGGCAAATCCACGCTTTTCAACCGTCTGACCAAGTCCCGCGACGCCATCGTGGCGGACTTTGCCGGGCTCACGCGTGACCGGCATTACGGCAATGGCAAGCAGGGCAAGCACGAGTACATCGTCATCGACACAGGGGGCTTCGAGCCCGACGCCTCAAGCGGTATCTATCGCGAGATGGCCAAGCAGACCCAGCAAGCGGTGGCCGAGGCCGATGTAGTGGTGTTTGTGGTCGATGCCCGCGCGGGCCTGTCGGCGCAAGACCACGACATCGCCAACTACCTGCGCCGCCTGAGCAAGCCTTGTGTGCTGGTGGCCAACAAGGCCGAAGGCATGGTGCAGGGCGTGCAACTGGCCGAGTTCTATGAGCTGGGGCTGGGCGAGGTCTATCCCGTGTCGGCTGCACACGGGCAAGGTATCCGTGGGTTGGTCGATCTGGCGCTGGCACCTCTGCAGTTGCCTGATCCCGACGAGGTGGAGGCTGCAGCCGACAAGGGCGTCATCAAGCTGGCCGTGGCGGGCCGCCCCAACGTGGGCAAGTCCACGCTGATCAACACTTGGCTGGGTGAGGAGCGGCTGGTGGCGTTTGACATGCCGGGAACCACCCGCGACGCGATCACCGTACCCTTCGAGCGCAATGGTCAGCGGTTTGAGCTGGTGGACACCGCTGGTTTGCGGCGCAAGGGCAAGGTGTTCGAGGCGATCGAGAAATTCTCGGTGGTCAAAACGCTGCAGGCGATCGAATCAGCGAACGTGGTGCTGCTGCTGCTGGATGCCACGCAGGGCGTCACGGACCAGGACGCGCACATCGCGGGCTACATCCTGGAAAGTGGCCGTGCTGTGGTGGTGGCGGTGAACAAGTGGGATGCGGTGGATGACTATCAGCGCCAGCAGCTGGAGCGGTCCATCGAGACCCGATTGACGTTCTTGAAGTTCGCTTCACTGCACTTCATTTCAGCCAAGAAGCGCCAGGGCCTCGGCCCCCTCTGGACGTCCATCGTCCAGGCCCACCGGGCGGCTACCTGCAAGATGTCCACCCCGGTGCTCACGCGCCTGCTTCTGGAGGCCGTGCAATTCCAGAGCCCGAAGCGGGCTGGCATGTTCCGCCCCAAGATGCGCTATGCGCACCAGGGAGGCATGAACCCCCCGGTGATTGTGATTCACGGAAATTCGCTGGAGCACGTGACGGATGCCTACAAACGCTTCCTGGAAGGGCGCTTCCGCAAGGAGTTTGACCTGGTGGGCACGCCGCTCCGAATCGAGATGAAGACCTCGCACAACCCGTTTGCCGACAAGGACGAGGGTTAAAACAAAGTCGCGAATCAAGAAGGGCCATGCCTGAACCTGGCGGTACGGGGCTCTGGCTGTGGTAAGGTGCTGGTTTACAACAACATTTTTGAACACGGAGAATATCGTGAGCAATAAAGGCCAGCTTTTGCAAGACCCCTTTCTCAACGCCCTGCGTCGGGAGCATGTGCCAGTCTCCATCTATTTGGTGAATGGCATCAAGCTGCAGGGACAGATCGAATCGTTTGACCAGTATGTGGTGTTGCTGCGCAACACGGTGACCCAGATGGTCTACAAACATGCGATTTCGACCATCGTCCCGGGTCGCGCAGTCAATTTTTCCACCGCAGAAACGCCTGATGCCGACAGCAGCAACCCTTGATTGGTTGCCGCTTGTTAGCCGGTTTTCGTTTTTGAGTCAGGTGGTACAAAAGGGCGGTCCGCTTTGAGTTCGGCTACGCCCCTTCAGGCAGGCACCGCTCCGGTATTGTTGGTGGGGGTGGACTTCGGTCTGCCTCACTTTGACGGTGAACTGGAGGAGCTGGGTCTGCTGGCACAGACAGCTGGCATGCAGCCTGTGGCCCGCATTACCTGCAAGCGCAAGGCGCCTGATGCGGCGCTGTTTGTGGGCAGTGGAAAGGCCGATGAAATCCGAACCTTGGCCCAGATGCATGGTGCGGTTGAGGTGCTGTTTGACCAGTCCTTGAGCCCAGCCCAGCAGCGCAACCTGGAACGCCACATCGAGTTGCCGGTCAACGACCGCACGTTGCTCATTCTTGAGATTTTTGCCCAGCGTGCGCGCAGCCACGAGGGAAAGCTGCAGGTCGAGCTTGCCAAGCTGCAGTATGTGAGCACCCGCCTGGTTCGTCGCTGGTCGCATCTGGAGCGTCAGACTGGCGGAATTGGTGCCCGTGGTGGCCCTGGCGAAAAGCAGATCGAGCTGGACCGCCGCATGATCGGCGATGCCATCAAGCGCACGCGCGAGCGCTTGGTCAAAGTCAAGCGCCAGCGATCTACGCAACGCAGGCAGCGCGAGCGGCGCGATACCTTCAACATTTCGCTGGTTGGCTACACCAACGCAGGCAAGTCCACGCTCTTCAATGCCTTGGTCAAGGCCCGTGCCTATGCGGCTGACCAACTGTTTGCAACGCTCGACACGACCACCCGCCAGCTGTATCTGGCTGATGCGGGCAGGTCGGTCTCGTTGTCCGATACGGTGGGTTTTATCCGGGACCTCCCGCACGGGCTGGTGGATGCCTTCCAGGCCACGTTGCAAGAGGCGATTGACGCAGACTTGCTGCTGCATGTGGTGGATGCATCCAATGCTGATTTTCCTGAGCAGATGACACAGGTTGAACGGGTTCTGCATGAGATCGGTGCTGCCGATATTCCACAGATCCTGGTGTTCAACAAGTTGGATGCATTGGCTGGTGAGCGGCGCCCGCCGGAGTTGCAGGACCAGTACGAGGTGGCTGGGCATCTGTTGCCCCGGCTGTTCGTGAGTGCCCGTTCGGGCGAGGGGCTTGACCATTTGCGCCATGCGCTTGCTGCCAGGGTGCTGGCCACGCAGTTGGACATGACCCCAGGTGATGCCGTTGAATTGCCGGATGCCATGCCTTGATTGGGCACAATGACGGACTGATTGACCCCATCCGAGAACCAGAGACTTTGCGCATGAATTTCCAAAACCGCACCCTACGCTGGGCTTCGCTGCCAGAACGTATTCGGGGCATGTTCAATCTGAATGATCCTCGCTGGGGTCGTGGTGAGGACAAATCGGAAGAGGGGGGGCGTCCTGACGATCGGCAGGGAGGCTCACCTCAGAACGGTCCCCGTGGAGGCGACCAGCGCCCTGGCAATGGTCAGCAGCCTCCGGATCTGGATGAGCTCTGGCGCGACCTGAATCGCAAGCTGGGTGGCCTGTTCGGTGGCAAAAACGGCGGATCGCGTGGTCCTGGCAATGGTGGCGGGTCGGGGGGAGGCTTTCAGCCTGACATGAAGAGTGCCGGGGTCGGTGTAGGCCTGATTGCTGGCATTGTCTTCGTGATCTGGATGGGCACAGGCTTCTTTATCGTCCAAGAAGGCCAGCAGGCCGTCATCACCCAGTTTGGCAAGTACAAGAGCACCGTGGGTGCGGGCTTCAACTGGCGCTTGCCTTACCCCATTGAGCGCCATGAGCTGGTTTTTGTGACCCAGATCCGCTCTGCTGATGTGGGCCGCGACACCGTCATCAAGAGCACGGGCCTGCGGGAGTCGGCCATGCTCACCGAAGACGAGAACATCGTCGAGATCAAGTTCGCCGTGCAGTATCGCCTGAGCGATGCGCGGGCGTGGCTGTTTGAAAGCAAGAATCCGTCGGACGCCGTGGTCCAGGCCGCCGAAACTGCCGTGAGGGAGGTGGTGGGCAAGATGCGCATGGACACGGCCTTGGCCGAAGAACGCGACCAGATTGCTCCCCGCGTTCGCACGCTGATGCAGACGATTCTGGACCGCTACAAAGTGGGCGTCGAGGTCGTGGGTATCAATCTGCAGCAAGGCGGGGTGCGTCCGCCAGAGCAGGTTCAGGCGTCTTTCGACGATGTTTTGAAAGCGGGCCAGGAGCGAGAGCGTGCGAAGAATGAAGCGCAGGCCTACGCCAATGACGTGGTGCCGCGCGCGGTGGGGTCTGCCTCGCGCCTGAACGAAGAAGCCGCAGCCTACAAGGCGCGTATCGTGGCCCAGGCGCAAGGTGATGCCCAGCGCTTCTCGTCGGTTCTGGCCGAATACCAGAAGGCGCCCCAGGTCACGCGTGATCGCATGTATCTGGACACCATGCAGCAGATCTACGGAAATGTGACCAAGGTTCTGGTGGAGTCTCGCCAAGGCTCCAACCTGTTGTACCTGCCACTCGACAAGATCATGCAGAGTGTGGCGAGTAGTGGTGTGGGGTCTGTGGATGCTCCTGCAACCAGTGCAGCGCCCGCTGCGGCGCCTGCTGCACCGGCGGCCAATTTTTCCAATGATCCCCGGGCGCGTGATTCCAATCGCACCCGTGACCGTGAATCTCGCTAGGAGCCGTTCGTGAACAGAGTTGGATTTATTGCATCCACTATTTTGGTGGTGCTTGCTCTCATGAGCTCGATGCTTTTCGTGGTGGATCAGCGTCAGTTCGGGGTGCTCTATGCGCTGGGGCAGATCAAGGAAGTGATCACTGAGCCCGGCCTCAATTTCAAGCTGCCGCCACCGTTTCAGAACGTGACGTACATTGACAAGCGTCTCCTGACCTTGGACAGCACAGACACCGAGCCCATGCTGACGGCTGAGAAGCAACGGGTGGTGATCGACTGGTACGTGCGCTGGCGCATTTCCGAGCCCACGGAGTACATTCGCAACGTGGGTCTGGATGAGAGCGCAGGCGCCATGCAGCTCAACCGGGTGGTGCGCAATGCCTTCCAGGAAGAGATCAACAAGCGCACGGTCAAGGAGCTCCTTTCCGTCAAGCGCGAAGCCTTGATGGCGGATGTGAAGCGTGAAGTGCTCGATACAGTCCGTGGTGCAAAGCCTTGGGGCGTGGACGTGGTGGATGTTCGTATCACCCGTGTGGACTATGTGGAGGCGATCACGGAATCCGTGTACCGGCGCATGGAGGCGGAACGCAAACGTGTGGCCAATGAGCTGCGCTCCACCGGTGCGGCTGAGGGTGAAAAAATCCGTGCCGATGCGGACCGCCAGCGTGAGATCACCATCGCCAATGCATACCGCGATGCTCAGAAGGTGAAGGGTGAAGGTGATGCCGAGGCGGCGCGCATTTACGCAGAGGCTTTTGGTCGTGACCCGCAATTCGCGCAGTTCTACCGGAGCCTGGATGCCTACAAAGCCAGCTTCAGCAAGAAAAGCGATGTCATGGTGCTGGACCCTTCTTCGTCTGACTTTTTCAAGGTTTTCCGCGGCGGGGCGCCTGCTGCATCCCAGGCGGCTCCTCGCAAGTGATGCGCGTGCGTGGTGAGTGGTGGGCGTGACCTGGGACAGCTTGTGGACCGCGTTGGCGCTGGTCCTGCTTATTGAGGGGTTGCTGCCCTTTTTCTCGCCACAAAGCTGGAAGCGCGCAGTCCAGCAGATTGCCCAACTGCAAGATGGTCAGGTGCGATTTTTCGCGCTTCTGGCCATCATTGCAGGCCTGTTGATGCTCTGGCTCTAACGGTTGTCATCAGGCGTCGCTAGAGATTCTTTGGGTGCCTCTGGCGGGTGCCGGTAGAATCACGGTTTTAACAGCCTCCCCTTTTCTCCATGTCTGCTTGGGTCCTTCCGGATCACATTGCCGATGTCTTGCCGTCTGAAGCGCGGCACATCGAAGAATTGCGTCGCGGGCTGCTTGATACAGCCCGCTGTTATGGCTATGAGTTGGTCATGCCGCCGCTGATGGAGCACCTTGAGTCGCTCTTGACGGGCACGGGCGAAGCGCTGGACCTCCAGACTTTCAAGCTCGTCGATCAGCTCTCCGGCCGCTCCATGGGGTTGCGGGCCGATACCACGCCCCAGGTCGCTCGCATCGATGCCCATCTGCTCAATCGCAAAGGGGTAACACGCCTGTGTTATTGCGGGCCCGTGCTGCATACGCGTCCTGATCGTCCCCATGCCACCCGTGAGCCACTGCAGTTTGGTGCCGAGATTTACGGCCATGCTGGGGTCGAGGCCGATCTGGAGGCGTTGCAACTGGCCCGTGAATGTCTGCGGATCGCCGAAGTCCGTGACACCACGGTTGACTTGGCGGATGTTCGCATCGTTCGCAACCTCCTTGCAGGCGTCACGGTGGGCCCGCAGTTGCTGAGTGCTATCCATGCCGCGTTGGCTGCCAAGGATGCCCAGGAGCTGAGAGCGCTGACCCGTGATTTCCCGGTGGAGTCCCGGGAAGGCCTTTTGGCCTTGCTTCAGCTCTACGGCGATTCCTCTGTGTTGGTTGAAGCCGAAAAAGCCCTTCACCGTGTATCTGGTGCGCCAGAAGTGCTATCAAATTTGAAGTGGTTGGCGTCGAGGTTGGAGGGTGCTGCGGTGACCTTTGATCTGGCGGACCTGCGTGGCTATGCCTACTACAGCGGCGCCCGCTTCGCGATTTATGCCCGTGGTGCCAGTGACGCGCTGGTCCGTGGCGGCCGCTACGACGAAGTGGGCGCGGTGTTTGGGCGCAACCGGCCTGCCGCTGGATTCAGTCTGGACATCAAGCAGGTGGTGGGTGTGGTGCCTCCCCGTGCATTGAAGGCTGCCATCCGGGCACCTTGGGGCGAGGGGGCGGATGTGCATGCTGCGATCTCCGAACTGCGCTCTGCAGGGGAGACGGTCGTTTGTGTTTTGCCGGGCCATGGGAGTGAAGTGGATGAGTTCCACTGCGACCGTGAACTGGTCCAGGTCGCGGGCCGCTGGGTCGTGCAGGCTGTTTGAGCAATTGTCATTTGAATTGGGTTTGAGATGAAAGCAACCAAAGGTCGCAACGTAGTGGTGGTCGGTACCCAGTGGGGCGACGAAGGCAAAGGCAAGCTGGTCGATTGGCTGACGGAAAGCGCTCAAGGTGTTGTGCGTTTTCAAGGAGGGCACAACGCAGGCCACACGCTGGTGATCAATGGTGTGAAGACCGCACTGCATCTGATTCCGAGCGGCATCATGCGCCCCGGGGTCAAGTGCTACATCGGCAACGGTGTAGTGCTGTCGGCTGCGAAGTTGTTCGAGGAAATCGAGGGACTGGAAAAGGCCGGCGTCGAAGTTCGCTCGCGCTTGCGCATCAGTGAAGCCTGCCCACTGATCCTACCTTTCCATGCCGCGATCGATGTGGCCCGTGAGGCTGCGCGGGAGCAGGGGGGCACCGAGAAGATCGGTACCACCGGCCGTGGTATTGGCCCCGCCTATGAAGACAAGATTGCCCGCCGCGCCCTGCGCGTGCAGGACTTGAAGTACCCCGAGCGTTTTGCATCCAAGCTGCGTGAACTGCTGGATCTGCACAACCACGTGCTCACCACCTACCTGGGTTCT
This sequence comes from Acidovorax sp. GW101-11A03, assembly GCF_059424825.1. Lineage (NCBI taxonomy): Bacteria > Pseudomonadati > Pseudomonadota > Betaproteobacteria > Burkholderiales > Comamonadaceae > Acidovorax > Acidovorax sp. GW101-11A03. The sequence goes on from NZ_JBWKZU010000028.1 coordinate 69,095, forward strand.
GCCAAGTTCGTGTTTGGCGATGCGCTCAAGCCTTACATCCAGGACGGTCGGGTGCAGTTTGACGTGGTCTATGCCGAAGCCATGCGCCATGCCGAGTTGCTCAAGCCCATGATGGCGGATGTGTCGCGCGAGTTGAATGAAGCCAACCAGGCGGGGGCCAATCTTCTGTTTGAAGGCGCGCAAGGTACGCTGCTTGATGTGGATCATGGTACCTACCCCTATGTCACATCGAGCAACTGCGTGGCGGGGAATGCGGCTGCGGGTTCTGGCGTAGGGCCCGGCATGCTGCATTACATCCTGGGCATCACCAAGGCTTACTGCACACGTGTGGGTGGCGGTCCTTTCCCGACGGAGCTGGATTGGGAAGTTCCTGGGACCCCCGGGTACCACATGAGCACTGTGGGTGCCGAAAAAGGCGTGACCACGGGCCGTAGCCGCCGTTGCGGCTGGTTTGATGCCGCGCTGTTGAAGCGCAGTGCGCAGGTCAATGGTCTCTCGGGTCTGTGCATCACCAAGCTGGATGTGCTCGATGGATTGACCGAGTTGCTGTTGTGCACCGGCTACGAGCTGGATGGCGAACGTATTGACTTGCTGCCTATGGGCGCGGATGACATTGCCCGCTGTACTCCTATCTATGAAACGCTGCCGGGCTGGAGTGAGTCCACCGTGGGTGTGACCGATTACGCGAAGCTGCCAGAAAGCGCCCGACGTTATCTGGAGCGAATCGAGCAAGTCACGGGTGTTCCCATCGACATGATCTCGACCAGCCCTGATCGGGACCATACGATCATGATGCGTCATCCCTATGTCGCAGGCTAACCCTCGGGGTTGCCTTGTCTCTGTTGTCTTAGCCGCCACCCACTATTCAGGAGCCATTCCATGTTGACCGAAGACGGAAAACACCTCTATGTCAGTTACGACGAGTACCACAGTCTCATCGAGAAGCTGGCGCTCAAGGTGCATCAGTCCGGGTGGGCGTTCGATACGATTCTGTGCCTGGCCCGTGGTGGTCTGCGTCCCGGTGACATCCTGAGTCGCATTTTCGACAAACCGCTGGCCATCATGTCCACAAGCTCTTATCGGGCCGAAGCTGGTACTGTGCAGGGTCACCTCGACATTGCACGCTTCATCACCACCCCGAAGGGTGAGATTGCCGGCAAAGTGTTGCTAGTGGATGACTTGGCGGACTCTGGGCACACACTGCATGCGGTCATTGACATGCTCAAGACGAACTACGCACCGATCACGGAGCTGCGCAGTGCGGTGATCTGGACCAAGGGGCTGTCAACGTTCACGCCTGACTACTCCGTGGAGTTCCTGCCGACGAATCCCTGGATCCATCAGCCATTTGAAGGCTATGACAGCCTGGGCCCGGAAAAGCTGCTGGAGAAGTGGCGGGTTTGATAGGTTGCCAAGAATTTTCAGAATTCTTGGCAAAGCCCCTTCAATCCATGCTATAGTCGAGGGCTTCGCTTCTGAAGCACTTGCCCGAACGATGTAGTTGTTTGGTGCTGTGTTCGGTGGCTGGC
>NZ_JBWKZU010000029.1:0-69022 GCF_059424825.1 Acidovorax sp. GW101-11A03
GCACTGCACGGCCTGGCTGGCTTTCGCGTGGGGGTATTGATTGATGACACGCCCTAGGGGCAACGCCGGATAATCGCCCGATGCCCCGCTCCACCCAACAGCTTCACCCCTTCCGCGAACCCGTCGCCACCCGCCCTGCCGCCACCGTGCTGCTGCTGCGCGATGCCACCGCCGCTGGCGGCGCCGGGGGGATCGAGGTGCTGATGACGCGGCGCTCCGACAAGGCCAGCTTTGCACCCGGAGCCTATGTGTTCCCCGGGGGAGGCATCGACGCGCTGGACGCGGCCCCCGATACCCACGCCGCCGCAGACCGCCGCCCCTCTCAGAGCGACTTGCACCTCACCCAGGCCATCGCCGCCATCCGCGAGAGTTTTGAAGAGCTGGGTATCCTGCTGGCCCGCCATGCCGGTGGCCCGCGCCAGGGGCAGATGGCCAACGCGCAGGACATCGCCGCCATCGACCGCCACCAGCCCTTTGTGGCGCAATGCGCGGCGCGCGGGCTGCGGCTGGCGGCCGATGGCGTGTTTCTGCTCGCGCACTGGATCACCGACCGCGACCTGCCGCGCCGCTTTGACGTGCCTTTTTTGGTGGCCCGCATGCCCGAGGGCCAGGAGCCCGTGGCCGACGAGGCCGAGCAGTTCGAGCCCGTGTGGGTGCGCCCGGCCGACGCGCTGGCGCGGCACGAGGCGGGACAGTTCTTCATGATCTTCCCGACCATCCGCACCCTGCAGCGGCTGGCCGGGTTTGGCTCCACGCAGGCGGTGTTTGATGCGCTGAAAAGCGAAGCGCCGCTGTGGACCAGCTGCCCCCGCGCGGGCACGCTGGCAGGCAAGGAAGCCCGCTACATGGAAAGCGACATGCCCTATGGCGAGCTGGCCCTGGTCTGCCCCGATGGCCAGATCGTGCACCCGCTGGACTGGCAGACCGAGCGCCCCGTGCCGCTGCTGCGCAATGTGATGCGCCTCACCGCGCCCAACCCCGGGGTGATGACCGGACCCGGCACCAACAGCTACCTGGTGGGCGACCCGGCCACGGGTTTCATCGCCATCGACCCCGGCCCGGCGGATACCGAGCACCTGGACAAGCTCTGGCGCGCAGCGGGTGGCGACATCCGCATGATCGTCTGCACCCACTCGCATCCCGACCATTCGCCGGGCGCCGCGCCGCTGCAGGCACTGTGTGTGCAGGCGGGCAAGGCCCGACCGCCCATTCTGGGCCTGCCATCGGCGCCCACGGCACGCGCAGCCAGCCAGTTCACGCCCGACCGTCCGCTACAAAATGATGAGCTACTCAGGCTTGATGGTAGCGCGGGAGAGGCCAAAATCACCCATACCCTGCAGGCCATCCACACCCCCGGCCATGCCGCCAACCACCTGTGCCTGCTGCTGGTGGAAGATGGCCTGCTCTTCAGCGGCGACCACATCCTGAACGGCAGCACCACCGTGGTGGACCCACCGGACGGCAACATGGCCGACTACCTGGATTCGCTGGACCGGCTGGATGCCGTCTGTGCCGAGCACGGCGTGGAGTTCATCCTGCCCGCACATGGCTATGTGCTCGGAGGACCGGTGCACACGGCGCGCGGTGCGATTGCCAAGCTCAAGGCCCACCGCCTGGCGCGCGAGGCCAAGGTGCTGGCTGCCATGGAGGCCCTGCCGCAGGGCAGCATGGAAGACTGGGTGCGCCACGCCTATGACGACGTGCCGCCGCGCATGTGGCCGGTGGCGCAGCGCTCGCTGCTGGCGCATGTCGAGCGCATCCGCTCCCAGCGCCCCGGCAACAACTGAACCGAAGAACACCCAAACACAATCACCCCTCAATGACCGAGAAGAACCCCGCCCCCACCCACATCCGCCTGGCCAAACGCGTGGCCGAACAACTGAACTGCTCGCGCAGCACGGCCGAGCAATTCATCGAGGGCGGCTTTGTGAGCATGGACGGCCAGATCGAGGAAGCCCCCGGCGCGCGCGTGCGCCCCGATCAGGCGGTGGCCGTGGCACCCGATGCCAGCCTGCTGGAGCTGACACCGGTCACCTTGCTGCTGCACAAGCCCGCAGGGTTTGAAGCCGGTCTGGGCCTGCCAGGCGCACCCACAGGGCAGGCGGCCCACGCCAGCCGCAGCCAGGGTGCGCAACAGGCGATCACACTGCTCAGCGCGGCATCCCACCTGCCCGAAGACGCCTCGGGCATCCGTGTGCTGCAGCGCCACTTCAAGCAGCTCGAATGCTTCACGCCCCTGCCCACCGAGGCCAGCGGCCTGGTGGTCTACACGCAGGACAAGCGCATTGCGCGCAAGCTGGCCGAAGACATCGAGGTGCTGGAGCAGGAGTGCATCGTGGAGGTGAAAGGCGAGATCGCGCAGAACGGCCTGCAGCGCCTGTGCCATGGCCTGAGCTTCAACGGCCGCCCACTGCCGCCCATCAAGGTGAGCTGGCAAAACGAGACCAAGCTGCGTTTTGCGCTCAAGGGCATCCGGCCCGGCCAGATCCCGGCCATGTGCGAGGCCGTGGGCCTGGCGGTGGTGGGCATCAAGCGCATCCGCATCGGCCGCGTGCCACTGGCCAAAGTGCCCGAGGGGCAGTGGCGCTACCTGCAGCCGTGGGAGAAGTTCTGATGCGCCGCCGAGAGCTTCGCCATCGCGCCGCATCCGCTCCTTAAATGATAGCTATCAAGGCATGATGGTCGCGCGATGACGGCCTTTTTTTCATGATTCCCTTGCGCGGGGGCCGCTGCTACACTGCGCAGCACTCAGGAGGGAGTTCATGAACCAAGAAAGATCCGGTGGCGCGGCAGGGCCGATGTCCACCTTCATGCCACAGGCCATCGATGCCCACCCCGTCGAATTCACCGGCAGCGGGGGCGAGTATTTCCGGGTGTGGATCGTCAACGTGCTGCTGTCCATCGTCACGCTGGGCATCTACACCCCCTGGGCCCGGCGCCGCACCGCCCAGTATTTCTACAGCCACACCCTGGTGGCGGGCAGCCCCCTCGAATTCACCGCGCAGCAGCGCAAGATGGTGATGGGTTTTGTGATGCTGATGCTGCTCACCATCGCCTACAACATCGCCGTGCGAACCGGGCAGGACACGGCCGTGGGCCTGTTCCTGCTGACGGGTGCGGCGCTGGCCCCCTTCATCTGGGCCAGTGCCATGCGCTTTCGCCTCGCGGCCACGCGCTGGCGCGGCCTGCGGCTGCAGTTCACCGCCAGCTGGAAAGAGGTCTACATCGCCAGCTGGCCCGTGTTTGCGCTGGCCCTGGTGTGGTTTGGCGTGTTCTTTGGCATGCAGATGCTGTCGCCCGACCTGGCGCAGGCGCTGGAAGCGGTCGAGGAAGAAAGCAGCAAGGCGCCCATGCCCAGCTTCACCCCCGCCATGGGCGGCTTGCTGCTGCTGGGCCTGGTGCTGTCGATCCTGTGCTTCATCCGGCTGGAGTACAACTTCAAGAGCCTGCTGGTGCTCAAGGCCCAGCTGGGCGCAGAAAAGGGCCGCTGGAAGCCGGTGTACATGGACTTCGTGAAGATCTGGCTGGCCACCGTGGCCGTGTTCATCCTGTGTGTCGTGGGCATCGCCGTGCTGGTCGGCGTGCTCGCGGGCAGCTCCATCGCCTTGATGGCCAGCCAGAGCGAACGCATGGGCCTGTGGATGATTGTGGTGGGCATCGTGTCGGCCGTGGTGGGCTTCTTCATGCTGATCCTGGCCTCGGCCCCCGCCCGGGCCTACCGCGAGGCGCGCATGTTCCAGCTCATGTGGAACAACATCGGCGTGAGCCATGTGGCCCGCTTCAAAAGCCACCTCAAGAGCGGCAGCTACGTGGGTCTGCGCATCAAGAACATGCTGCTCTCCCTGCTGACGCTGGGCCTGTACCGCCCGTTTGCGCGGGTGAGTGAATACCGCATGAAGGTTGAGTCCGTCACCCTGCACGTCAAGGGCGGCGTGGAACAGGTGGCTGGCGCCATGGTGCGCCAGCAGCAGGGTGCACTGGGCGATGCGCTCGCCGACGCCGCTGGCTTGGACCTCATCGGGTGAACATGTCCGCATCTGGTGAGCACCCAGCCCTGGTCCCCGGACGCTGGTTCGATGGCCACAGCAGCAAGGCCCGGCATGTGATGGTGAGCCTGCGGCCCACGCCGCAGGGCCCGTCGCTGGTGCTGCACCCGCTCTCGCAGGCCGGTGCCGAGCCCGTGGTGTTTGCCTGCAAACAGGTGGGCTGGCCCGAGGCCTGGAACGAGCGCAAGCCCCAGCCCCGCGTGGTGGTGGATCTGCGCGACCACGGCAGTGTCGAGATCGACGCCGTGGCCGAGTGGCGCGCTGCGCTGGCCGCTGCAGGCGATCGCCCCGGCATCGCGCAGCGCATGCAGACCCGCTGGCCCATGTTGCTGGGCGTGACGACCGCCGCCGTCATCGGCCTCACGCTGTTCTACCGCTACGGCACGCCCTGGGCCGCCACGCAGCTCACGCGGTTTGTGCCCCTCTCCTGGGAGACCAGCGTGGCCGAGAACGTGCTCAAGCAGATGGACGACGGCACCCTGAAGCCCAGCAAACTGCCTCCGGAGCGGCAGGCGCAGCTCAAGGCCCGCTTTGACACGTTGGTGCAGCAGGCGCCCGCAATGCGGCACCGCTACCCCGACTACCGCCCACCCCTGACGCTGGAGTTCCGCGCGGGCATGGGCGCCAATGCATTCGCATTGCCCGGCGGCAAAATCGTGATGACCGACGGCATCGTGAAAGCTGCATCCGACAAGGGCCTGCCCGACGACGCCCTGGTGGGCGTGCTGGCCCACGAGATCGGCCACGTGGTGCACCGCCACACCACCCGAATGGTGGTGGAGCAAGGTGTGCTCAACATGGGCCTGGGTCTGGCGCTGGGGGACGTGTCGGGCATCGTCTCCACCGGTGCCTCGGTGATGACGGGCCTGGCCTACAGCCGCAGCCACGAGCGCGAGGCCGACTGCTACGCCATCGCCCTCATGCGCCACACCGCGCTGCCCACAGCGCCCATGGGTCAGCTGCTGCTGGCAATTGCGCGTGACGAGGAAGACGAAGAGGGCAAAGGCAGCGACAAGGACAAAAAAGCGCCAGGCGGCAACAACACAGCCGATGCCGCCCACGCCCCCACACCCCAATCCGCCGCCAGCGCTCCCGACGCCGCGCGCAATCGCAAACTGGGCAAGGAGGCCGAATCCCATCCGGTCTGGTCACTGCTCAGCAGCCACCCCGAAACGGTGAAACGCGCCACCGAGCTGGAGCAGGGGCATGCGCCGCACTGCGCCAAAAACTGAATGAATGATTGAAAGCGGTGCCCAGCGGGCACCGCACCCGCGTGCCAGCGCGGGCTAGAAATAAAGTGTGAAGCACGCCGATAAGCCGGATTCTGTGCACTGCTGAAACCCTTGCGGGCCCCCGCAGCGTGACCGCCATTAATCTGGGCCGGGTGTCGCCACCACGGCTCGGTGCTACCTACCCGCCAGCTCTGCGGAACCACATCAACGCTGGCCTACTTGGTATTGCTGCGCGTAGAGATTGCCCGTTTCACCCCCGGTGGTTTGCCTTGCGGCACTCCCCCGGGACTCGTCTCTGTTGCTCTGATCCTCACCTCACGGTGGGCAGCCGTTAGCTGCTACGCTGTCCTGTGCAGTCCGGACGTTCCTCCAGTGCCTGGTTTCCCAGATTGCACCAGCGGCGGTCTGGCGTGCTTCACGGGTGGGATTATCGCCCAGCGGCCACGACGCGATCCCAGTCCAGGCCAAAGCGCACAAGATACTTGCGCAGCCGGTCCGCGTCGTTGACCACCGTGCGCTGCGTGCGCGAGGCCTGGAACAGCAGGCGCCCGGCGTCCGACAGCGTGCGCGACTGGCGGCAGACCTGCAGCACCGCCGCCAGTTGGAGCTGGTCGAAGAGGTCGATGGATTCCACCGCCTCGTCGCCCAGCAAGGCCGCGAGTTCGTCGCGTCCTACCCCGCCTGATGCGGGTGCTAGGCCATGGCGCGCATCGCTGGCGGGCTGCCACAGCCAACGCAAGCGGGCGATCTCGGCCTCGACCAACGGCAGGCCGATGCGGCCGCTGTCGGCCAGCGTGGCCAGGCGGGTCACGCTGGCCGACAGGTCGCGGAAGTTGCCCGTCCACAGCGCGGCGGGCGATTGGGCATAGCGCAGGTAGGCGGTGCGCGCCTCGTTGGAAAAGCGCACGCTGCGGCCCAGCTCTTCGCCCGCGCGCTGCAGCAGATGGTCCACATTGGGCTCGATGTCCTCGGGCCGCTGCGCAAGGCCAGGCAGCACATAGCTCCAGAGGTTGATGCGCGCGAACAGGTCTTCACGAAAGCGCCCGGCCGCCACCTCGGTGCGCAGGTCTCGGTTGGTACCGGCCACCAGTTGAAAGTCGCTCTCCACTTCGCGGTCGCTGCCCAGGGGGTAGAAGCGCTTTTCCTCCACCGCCTTGAGCAGCATGGCCTGCTCGTCGGGGCCCAGCTCGCCGATTTCGTCGAGGAACAGCACGCCCTTGTGCGCGGTGCGCAGCAGGCCCGCGCGGTCGGCCGCGGCGCCGGTGAAGGAACCCTTCTTGTGGCCGAACAGCGTGGACGCCGCGCCGTCGCCGTGCAGCGTGGCGCAGTTCACTTCCACAAACTCACCCTCGACCTGGTGACGGGATTTTTTCAGCTCGTACATGCGCCGCGCCAAGTGCGACTTGCCCGCGCCCGTGGGCCCGGTGAACAGGATGGGCGCACGCGAGCGCACCGCCACCCGCTCCACCTCGTCGATCAGCGCGTTGAAGCGCGCATTGCGCGTGGCGATACCGCTTTTGAGGAACTGGACCGCGTCCTGCTGCTCCGCGCCGAAGCGCTGCGCGATCACGTCGTAGCGCGAGAGGTCCAGGTCGATCAGCGTGTAGCTGCCGGGGTCACCCATCTGCTGGCGCTTGGGCGGTGAGGTCTGCACCAGCACGCCCGGAATGCGGCGCGACTCCACCAGCAAAAAAAGGCAGATCTGCGCGACGTGCGTACCGGTGGTGATGTGGGTCCAGTACTCCTCGCGTTCGGTGTCAAAGCGGTAGGCCTGCGTCCAGTCGTACAGCTGGGCATAGACCTCGCCGAAGTCCCATGGGTCGGCAATGGGCAGCGGCACCAGGTTCACCGTGGTCTCGGGCGAGGCGGTGGCCATGTCCGTGCGCACCTGGTGGGCCAGCTCACGGTGCGGCGGGGTGTAGAGCAGCTCCAGCCGCTCGATCACCACGTCCTCATGCTGCACCAGCGACACGGTGGGGCGCCACTTCTCCCATCGGCCGGCGCCCTTGCCGGAGTCGAGCTGGGTGCCCAGGAATCCGATGATCACTTTGTTTTTTCGCATGATTTTATCTATTTAACTAGCTTTCATTCTAGTTATCTTGATAACCGCGCACCCTATCAATTTCACTGCAAAGGAAATATTCACATACAAATCAACAACTTGCATGCATTCAATGCCATGCATTGCAAGCTGGCACACATCTGGCAATAGAAGAAGCATCCAGCGCAAGCGGTGACCGCTCACAGGCCGAGGTTGGGACAACAGTCCGCCCCGCCGGTGCCGGGCATCCGGGGCCTTCGGGTTCTGTCGATGTCCTGCATGCCGCACATCGCAAACGCTGGGTATTGGCAAGGTCTTGGTGACGCCTCGCAAGAGGAGATGCCGGGTTCGACTCCCGGCTTGCCACCTTTGGTAGCTCATTGGTAGAGCAACCTCGCAAGAGGTCTGTAGCAGGTTCGACTCCTGCCCACTACTCCGGCCGCAAGGCTGGAACTTTGCACCGGTCGAAAGACCACCCGCCGAACGCGGGGAGAGGCCCCAAGGTTGCACTGCAACGGCAAGGGTTTCACCCCGTCAGCCGGTGGCGGTTTGTGCCAGCACCCGGCACAGCCCGCGCCCGCAGCCAGCCGCGCTGTCGCCCTTCCCGTTGGGATGAGGCCAACAACAACGGCGCACTGCACGGCCCAGACTGCGCCCTCTGGCACCCCGCCATCGCTGTAACGGCAACCCGATACGACAACGAAGAAAAGAGAGGAAAAAGAGATGCTGATGAAACTGTTCCAACGCACCACCGTCAAGAAGAACGAACGCGCCCTGCTGCTGCGCAACGGCAGCTTTGACCGCGTGCTGCGCAGCGGCACCTACTGGCTGTTTGCGGGTACCGACCAGTTGCGCGTGGAGACCTTCGCCCTCGAACAACCCGCCTTCACCCACGGCCTGGCCGAATACCTGATGGCGCAGGAGCCTGCCGTGGTGGCAGCCGAGTTTGTGCAGGTGAACCTGTCGGAAACTGAAGTGGGCCTGCGCAGCGAAAACGGCGTGCTGGTGGAGATCCTGCCCCCCGGCACCCGCCGCCTGTACTGGAAAGGCCTGGTGGAGGTGAGCGTGCAGGTGGTGGACCTGCAAGCGGGCGCCGAACTGCCTGCCGCACTGGTGGCGCGATTGACGCAAACCCAGCTGCGCCAGCGCAGCGTGACCGGATTGACCGGCGTGCTGCAGGTGCAGGTGCCCGAGGGCCAGTGCGCGCTGTTGACGGTGGACGGCAAGGTGGAGCGCCTGCTGACCGCTGGCACATACGCCTTCTGGAAGTACGGCCGCACTGTGGCCGTGGAGCTGGTGGATTTGCGCCTGCAAGCCGTGGAGGTATCGGGCCAGGACATCATGACCCGTGACAAGGTGAGCCTGCGCCTGAACCTGAGCGCCACCTACCGCTACACCGATGTGCTGCGCGCCTTTGCCCAGTTGCAAAAGCCTGCCGACCACCTGTACCGCGAGCTGCAGTTTGCGCTGCGCGCCGCCGTGGGCACCCGCACGCTCGATGAGCTGCTGGAGAACAAGACGGTGATCGACGAGGTGGTGACCGCACACATGGCCGCCAAGCTGTTGCCTTATGGCATGCAGCTGGAGAGCGTGGGCGTGAAAGACATCGTGCTGCCCGGCGAGATGAAAACCATCCTGACCCAGGTGGTGCAAGCCCAGAAGCAGGCCGAGGCCAACGTGATCCGCCGCCGCGAGGAAACCGCCGCCACGCGCTCGCTGCTCAACACCGCCAAGGTGATGGAGGACAACCCCGTCGCCCTGCGCATGAAGGAGCTGGAGACGCTGGAACGCGTGGCCGAGCGCATCGACAAGATCTCGGTGTTTGGCGGCCTGGACCAGGTGCTGAACGGGCTGGTGAAGATGCGCTGAGCCAGGAGTGGAAAAAACAAGGGCGCGCTGGCACAGAAGGGAGCGCCACTGCCAAAAATGTTGATATTGCCGGCAGCTCGGGTAACACCGAGTACAGCGGGAGAGTCGGTGAACGGGCAAGGTTGAGGATGCAGGTGCTGGCTCCGATGACGGGTCTGCCACTGGCGCGCGTTTCCAACCGTTCACTGGGCCAGTGGATTCAAGCACCCTGGTCGCTGTATTGATGCGGGTTCGAATCCCGTCGCGTCCACCAGAAAAAGCAGAAAAGAGAACTGCCATGAAAAAGAAGAAAACCGAAGCCAACGCAGTACCGGCATGCGCAGCAAGCAATGCGTTGGAAGCCGCCACTCAGGCGGCCTACAAAGCGTTTGCGCACTACCAGGCACCGGATCACCTGCTGGACGTGTGTACCGCCTGCTGCATGGATGCCGAGCTGGAGCATGAGATGCGACGCCTGCCGCTGCGCCAACTGACGGAGAAACACTTCTACGAGTACAACGATTCGGCCAAGAGCCAGGTGCAGCCTGCGGATGAAATCAAATACTTGACCCCACGGCTTCTGGAACTGCTGGCCGAAGGTGCCCGGCTGCACCACTCCACCGAGCTGTATCTGGACCGGTTGGGGCGGTGCGAGCCCAGCTCGTTTTCAGCGACAGAACAGTCTGCGCTGCAGGGCTTTGCGATGGCGTACTTTGCACAAGGGTTGGAGCAATGGCCTGCGGGCAGCGATTCACTCTTCCAGGGCGATAACGCTTTCTCCATCCTGCTCATGTGGGCCTATGCCCGCGTGCCGCTGGAGCCCCTGCTGCAGCACTGGCTGGACTGCGAAAGCGACGCATCGACCCTGAACTTTGTGGACGCATGCTATTGGGACTATGTGTGGAATGCCAACCAGATGGGCAATGCGTTTGCCACGGACCAGGTCGAATACCAACGCACCATGGAGGAATGGCTGAACCGGCCTGCGACCAAAGCGCGTTGGGCGGAAAAGCTCATGCGCCTGGTGGATACAGGCCCTACCAGTTCCTGGTTGCCAGCGGGGGCCTTGGATCACCATTGCTACCCGCTCCCAGAGCGGATGAGCGCGGTCTTTGACGCAATGGCTGCATGACGAACATCGCCGCCAAAAACGAAACACAACGAAGAAACAACGAGAAAAGAACCATGACCAACAACTACGAACAACTCGAAATCCCGAACGGTGTGCCTGTGAAGATGTGGACGAACGGCGTGCCTGTGGAGGAAGACGCCAAGAACCAGCTGCGCAACATCGCGCGCCTGCCCATCGTGTTCAAGCACGTGGCGGTGATGCCCGACGTGCACCTGGGGATCGGCGCGACCATCGGCTCGGTGGTGCCCACCCTCAAGGCCATCATCCCTGCTGCGGTGGGGGTGGACCTGGGGTGCGGAATGATGGCGTGCAAGACCACGCTCACGGCCAGCGACCTGCCCGACAACCTCTCCGGCGTGCGCGCCGCCATCGAGCGCGCCGTGCCGGTGGGGATGACGCCCAAGCGCTTTGGCCGCGACAAGGGAAGCTGGGATACGCCACCTGCCGAGACCGACCGCGCCTGGGCCGGGCTGGTGGATGAGTTTGAGGAAATTTGCGAAGCACACCCGCGCATCAAGAACACCAACAACTACAAGCACCTGGGAACGCTGGGAACGGGTAACCACTTTATCGAGATCTGCCTGGACGAACACCAGTCCGTGTGGGTGATGCTGCACTCGGGCTCGCGCGGGGTGGGGAACGCCATCGGCACCCACTTCATCGAGCTGGCCAAGAAGGATGCCGAGATGAACCAGCGCAACCTGCCGGACAAGGACCTGGCGTACTTCGAGGAAGGCGCGCAGTACTTCGGTGACTACGTGAAGGCCGTGGGGTGGGCGCAGAAGTTTGCCGCCGCCAACCGCGAGGTGATGATGGGCCGCGTGATTGCCGCGCTGCGAAAAGTCATCACCAAGCCGTTCGAGACGCACATTGAGGCGGTGAACTGCCACCACAACTACGTGCAGCGCGAAACGCACTTCGGGCAAGACGTGTTCGTGACCCGCAAAGGCGCGGTGAGTGCCGAGCAAGGCAAGCTGGGGATCATCCCGGGAAGCATGGGCGCCAAGAGCTTCATCGTGCGCGGAAAGGGTAACCCCGAGAGCTTCAACAGCTGCAGCCACGGCGCAGGGCGAACGATGAGCCGCACCAAGGCCAAGAAGCTGTTCACCGTGGAAGACCAGATCAAGGCCACCGAAGGCGTGGAATGCCGCAAGGACGCGGATGTGATCGATGAGATTCCAATGGCCTACAAGGACATCGACGCGGTGATGGCGGCGCAGGAAGACCTGGTGGAGGTGGTGTACACGCTCAAGCAGGTGGTCTGTGTGAAAGGGTAGCCCCCCTGAGCCGCTGCGCGGCTTCCCCCAAGGGGGACGACGCCCTCGCTGCGGGGCGGCCCTTGCTTGGCGTCTGTCGCCTGGGCCGCGCCTGTTGCGAAGGACTGCAGAAATTACTACATTTTTGATAGCTGCTTGCGCTTATTCATCAAGCGCTACATCCCATTTTTATGCATACATCAGAACAAAAAGAAATGCTGCGCTCCGCCCACCCGGTGGAGCCCCACATGCACGCACAGGTGCTGCAGGCCTTGCGTGACATCGAAGCCCGGCACAACGTAACGGTGCTGTTTGCCTGCGAATCCGGCAGCCGGGGCTGGGGCTTTGCCTCGCCCGACAGCGACTACGACGTGCGCTTCATCTACGTCAACCGCCTTCCCTGGTACCTGACCGTGGCGCCGGGCCGCGACGTGATCGAGGTGCCCATCAGCGGCGACCTGGACATCAATGGCTGGGACCTGCGCAAGGCCCTGGGCCTGCTGCGCGAATCCAACCCCACGCTGCTCGAATGGCTGGGCTCGCCCATCGTCTACAGCGAAGAGGCCGACACCATGGCGCAGTTCCGTGCGCTGGCGGGGCAAGTGTTCTCCAACGCCAAGGGTTGGCACCACTACGCCTCCATGGCCAAGAAGAACTTTCGCGAACACCTGCAAGCCGACGCGGTGCGCTACAAAAAGTACCTGTACGTGCTGCGCCCGCTGCTGGCCGCGCGGTGGATACGCACCCAACCCGGCGTGCCGCCCATGCGCTTTGCCGAGCTGGCCCAGCACACGCTGCACCCGGTGCGCGATGCAGCGCTGATCGATGAGATCAACGCCCTGCTGGAGGTGAAGATGCGCGCGGGCGAAGCCGCCACCAGCCCGCGCTGGCCCGGCATCCATGCGTTCATCGAGGCCGAGCTGGCGCGCAATGCGGCAGAGCCGGTTCAGCCGTTGCCCGTGCCTGGGAACGCCGCGCTGGATGCTTTGCTAAACGACACGGTACTGCGCTACCAGCGCTGACATGCCCCCATCACGACAAGAACAACACCATGCAAACCGTACACGCCCTGTCCCCGTCGCAACTCACCGAATTTTTGCTGAACGTTGCCATCACCCGTCCCGTCTTCATCTGGGGCCCGCCGGGGGTGGGTAAGTCTGCGCTGGTGGAGCAATTTGCCCGCAGCGTGGGGCTGGATTGCGTGTCTCTGCTGGGCAGCCAGCTCGCGCCGGAGGACTTGATGGGTGTGCCCCAGATTGTGGATGGGGTGAGCCGCTTTTGCCCACCCGCCATGATTGCGCGCAAGGAGCCCTACTGCATCTTTCTGGATGAGCTCAACGCCTGCTCGCAGGATGTGCAAAAGGCCTTCTACAGCCTGATCCATGATCGGCGTGTGGGCGAGTACACCCTGCCCGAGGGCTCCATCGTCATTGGCGCGGGCAACCGCGCACAGGACTCTGCCATCGTCAAGCCCATGTCATCGGCGCTGATGAACCGCATGGTGCATGTGCACATGAAGGTGTCAGCCTCTGAATGGCTGACCTGGGCCACGGCCAATGCCATTCACCCCCTGGTGCTGGAGTATCTGCAGCAGCGCCCTGATCACCTGTGGAGCGCCCCGCCCAAGCACGAGGAGCCGTTCTCTACGCCCCGCTCGTGGCACATGCTCAGCGATGCGCTGCACGCGTTTGGCGATGCGCCCTCGGCCTCGATGGTGGAGGCGCTGGCCTATGGCTGCCTCACGCCCCAGCATGCGGCGCAGTTCAAGGCGTTTGGCAAGCTGGCGGCCGACCGGCACCGGCTGGAAGCCATCTTCAAAGGCGATGCGCGCTGGCCCCACGCGCCTGAAGACCGCGATGTGCTGTACTTTCTGGCACAGGCATTTCGCGCACGGCTCATCAAGGCCCTGCCACAAGACAAGAGCGCGAACACAGGCGAACTGCAAGCCCTGGTGCATCGCTCCAAAGCCATGCTCAAAGACCTGGCCCAGATCAGCCTGGAGATAGCGCAGATTGCCGTGGCCGAAGAGGCCGGGCAGACGCTGCCTGCCTGGTACATGATCGAAGTGGTGCGCGACCTGCCCCGCCTGGTGGAACGCCAGGCCAAAACAGCCTGAGCCCCATGGCCAAAACCCCCCATAAGCCCAACCCCGCCCCCCTGGCTTTTGACGCTGGCATGGCGATGGTGAAGGCGCACCCCATCTTTGGCCCACTGGCGCACCGCGTATCCTGGGTGCGCACTGCGGCATCGCTGTGCCCCGCCGATGGCTGGCTGGTGGTGCTGCGGCACGACGTGATCCACATCCACCCCAAGCGCCATGCAGAAGCGGCCGAGTGGGCCTTTGTGCTGGCGCGGGGTGTGCTGAGCTACGCCATGGACTTCTTCCAGCGCGACCGGGGCGACTGGGCGGCCTGGAGCGCAGCCTGCGATGTGGCCAGCACCCGCTTTTTGGCCACCGTCAAATTCGGCACTTGTCCGCACGATATGCAGATGCCGGTGGATGCACCCGCATGGGACGAGGACCGCTGGTACCGCCAGTTTGGCGACAACGGGATGCCCGAGTGGGTCGCCGGGCTGGGGTTGGCCGGTGCCCGCGCGACGAGCTTGCAAGCGCCCGAAGACTGGTCACAGGCGCCGCCTGCGCAAAGGCGTTATGGCTTTGCCAGCACACAAGAAACCTGGAGCGAAGTCTTTGCCGCAGGCATTGCCAACTCGGTCACGCAGGCGGTGGAGATTGCGGCAGGCACCCGCACGGCGCTGGGAGCCAACACACGCAGCGCACCGCGCAGCGTGACCGAACGTGCACGCAGCTGGTTCATCAGCAGCTTTCCGCTGTTGGGGTCGATGGTGGCGGCGTTTGAAATTCTGGAAGATGCCGAGCTGAGCCGCCGCGAGGAGGTGATGGTGGCCGCCGTGGATGAAACCCTGCGCACCATCTACCTCAACCCCGCAGCGGGCCTGAGCGAGCAGGAAACCCGCTTTGTGCTGGCCCACGAAATTCTGCACGTGGCCCTGCGCCACATGGACCGGCAGCGGGGGCGAGACCACTACCTGTGGAACGTGGCGTGCGACTACGTCATCAACGACTGGCTGATCCAGATGCAGGTGGGCAGCGCCCCGGCGCTGGGCCTGCTGCACGACCTGGCGCTGCGCGGCCTCTCAGCCGAGGAGGTGTACGACCGCATCGTGGTGGACCTGCGGCGCATGCGCAAACTGCAAACCCTGGCGGGCCAGCAGGGCGACATGCTGCAGCGCCGTCTGCGCACCGATCGTGTGCCGTTTACCGATCTGGATGCGTTCTACAAGGAGCAATTAGGCAAAGGCCTGATGCTGCACGAATCGCAAGGCCGTGGCTTACTGCCTGCGGGACTGCTGGAGGAAATCCGCGCGCTGCTGCAGCCGCCCATTCCGTGGGAGGTGGAGCTGGCGCGGTGGTTTGACCACCACTTTCCACCCATCGAAACCCGGCGCACCTATGCGCGCCTGAGCCGCCGCCAATCGGCCACGCCGGATATTCCGCGCCCCCATGTGGGCCCTGATAGCCGCTGGCGCGACGGGCGCACGTTTGGCGTGGTGCTCGACACCTCGGGCTCGATGGACAAACACACCCTGGCCAAAGCCCTGGGCAGCATTGCCAGCTATGCCGAGGCCAAGGAGGTGCCCGCCGTGCGGGTCGTGTGCTGCGATGCCGCGCCGTATGACCTGGGTTACCTGCCCGCGCAGGACATTGCGCACCGGGTACAGATCCAGGGGCGCGGTGGCACCGTGCTGCAACCTGCCATCAACCTGCTGGAGAACAGCGCGGACTTTCCGAAAGAAGGCCCGCTGCTCATCATTACCGACGCGGACTGCGACCACCTGGATGTGCGC
Source organism: Acidovorax sp. GW101-11A03 (assembly GCF_059424825.1). NCBI lineage: Bacteria > Pseudomonadati > Pseudomonadota > Betaproteobacteria > Burkholderiales > Comamonadaceae > Acidovorax > Acidovorax sp. GW101-11A03. The sequence goes on from NZ_JBWKZU010000029.1 coordinate 15,426, forward strand.
CGCCCGCATGCTTACCTTCTGGCTCCGGGGCGGCGCTTGCCGTTCACGCCCCGGGGCGATGTTTTTACGATGAACTGATGGAACTGACTGAATCACCAAGCCTGAAGCCGCTGACCCTCGACGGCTCCACCGGCGAAGGCGGCGGCCAGATCCTGCGCACGGGCCTGGCCCTGTCCATGGTCACCGGCCGCCCACTGCACATCACCCGCATCCGCGCGGGGCGGCCCAAGCCGGGGCTGATGCGCCAGCACCTGGCCTGCGTGCAGGCGGCGGTGGCCGTGTGTGGCGGGCAAGCAGAGGGCGCCGATCTGGGCTCGCAAACGCTGGTGTTCACGCCCGGCGCGTTGCGTGCGGGCGACTACCGCTTTCAGATCGCCACGGCAGGCAGTTGCCTGCTGGTGCTGCAGACCGTATTGCCCGCGCTGATGCTGGCCGATGGCGACAGCCAGGTGCAGCTGTCGGGCGGCACGCACAACCCGATGGCGCCGCCATTTGATTTTCTGGAGCGGGCGTTTGCGCCGCTGGTGCGGCGGCTGGGTGTGGGGCTGGAACTGCAATTGCAGCGGCGCGGCTTCTACCCCGCTGGCGGTGGCGAGCTGGTGGCGCGCATCACGCCCGCCACACAAGCGCTGGCGCCCATGGACCTGCTGGAACGCGGCCCGCTGCACAACGCCTGGGGCGAGGCGCTGGTGCCCGGCCTGGCGCGCAACATTGCCACGCGGGAGCTGGAGGCGCTGGGCCAGCGCATGGGCTGGACGTTTGAATCCGGCCAGCTGCGCCAGCCGCCCACGCGCCAGAACGAAGGGCCAGGAAATGCGCTGATCGCCACGCTGGAGCACGCGCACGTGACCGAGGTGTTCTGCCAGTTGGGCGAGCGCCACCTGTCGGCCGAGCAGGTGGCCAAGCGGCTGGTGGACGAGGTGCGCGCCTACCAGCGCAGCAGCGGCGCCCTGGGCCCGCACCTGGCCGACCAGTGGATGCTGCCGCTGGCACTGGCGGTATGGCGCAGCGGGCGGGCCGCGCGCTACACCTGCAGCGAGGTGACGCAGCACACGGCCACCAATGCGCAGACGATTGCACTGGGGCTGCCGGTGCGGGTGCAGATCACGCCGGTGGAGCGTGCGATGCAGGTGGAGATCCAGCCCGCCCCCTGAACGGCGACCCGCCACCTGGATCAATACCCTGGCTATATCCATATCACCAGGGCAGTAGAACAACTGGTTCAGAATGCGCGTCACACCCTTCCCCTTTCGTCCCACCCGACACCTCACAGGAGACGCCATGAAAGTTGACAACATTCTGCAGACCATTGGCAACACGCCCCACGTGCGCATCAACCGCCTGTTCGGCCCGGCGGCCAGCGTGTGGGTGAAGTCCGAGCGCAGCAATCCGGGCGGCTCCATCAAGGACCGCATTGCACTGTCGATGGTGGAAGACGCCGAGAAGTCGGGCGCGCTGAAGCCCGGCGGCACCATCATCGAGCCCACCAGCGGCAACACGGGTATCGGCCTGGCGCTGGTGGCGGCCGTCAAGGGCTACAAGCTGATCCTCGTGATGCCCGACAGCATGAGCATCGAGCGCCGCCGCCTGATGCTGGCCTATGGCGCGCAGTTTGACCTGACCCCGCGCGAGAAGGGCATGAAGGGCGCGATCGCCCGCGCGCAGGAGCTGCAGGCGCAGACGCCGGGCGCGTGGATCCCCCAGCAGTTCGAGAACCCGGCCAACATCGACGTGCATGTGCGCACCACGGCACAGGAGATCCTGGCGGACTTCCCTGACGGCATCGATGTGCTGATCACCGGCGTGGGCACGGGCGGGCACATCACGGGCGTCGCCAAGGTGCTCAAGGCGAAGTTCACCCAGCTCAAGGTGTTTGCGGTCGAGCCCTCGGCCTCGCCCGTGATCTCGGGCGGCCAGCCCTCGCCCCACCCCATCCAGGGCATTGGCGCGGGCTTCATCCCCAAGAACCTGGACACCAGCCTGCTGGACGGCGTGATCCAGGTCGATGCCGAACCCGCGCGCGAATTTGCGCGCCGCGCCGCGCGCGAAGAAGGCCTGCTGGTGGGCATCTCCTCGGGCGCCACGCTGGCAGCCATTGCGCAGAAGCTGCCCGAGCTGCCTGCGGGTGCAAAGGTGCTGGGCTTCAACTACGACACGGGCGAGCGCTACCTGTCGGTGGAAGGCTTCCTGCCCGCATGAGGGCAGAAAATACCAGCCCAAATGGCCGTTTGCGCGCGACCATCAAGCGCCTAAAGCTATTCAATTGATAGCAACCAAGCATTGACAGCTTTGGCCCCAAGGCCCGCCACCCGGCGGGCCTTTTTTCTGGGCACGGGTCAGCGGGGCCACGCCGGTAAAATCATGGCCCCACGACTTTGCACGCCGCCCGATCGACACGGGCCCGCAAGACCATGATCCGACTCTCTGAAATCCGGCTGCCCTTCACCGCTGCCGAAGCCCCCGAGGCGCCCCTGCGCGCTGCTGTCACCCAAATCCTGGGCATCTCCGACGCCGACATCGCCCACCTGCACGTCTTCAAGCGCAGCTTTGACGCGCGCAAGGCCGACCTGCTGGCGGTGTACATCGTGGACATCACGCTGGCCCAGCCCGAACGCGAAGCAGTGCTGCTCGCAAAGTTTGCTGGCAACCCACACATCCAGCCCACGCCCGACATGGCCTGGCACCCTGTGGGCCAGGCGCCTGCCGACCTGCCCCTGCGCCCGGTGGTGGTGGGCTTTGGCCCCTGCGGCATCTTTGCTGCGCTGGTGCTGGCGCAGATGGGCTTCAAGCCCATCGTGCTGGAGCGCGGCAAGACCGTGCGCGAGCGCACCAAAGACACCTGGGGCCTGTGGCGCAAGCGCGAGCTGCATGCCGAGAGCAACGTGCAGTTTGGCGAAGGCGGCGCAGGCACCTTCAGCGATGGCAAGCTCTACAGCCAGATCAAGGACCCGCGCCACCTGGGCCGCAAGGTGATGAACGAGTTCGTCAAGGCTGGCGCACCTGAAGAAATCCTCTACGTCGCCCACCCGCACATCGGCACCTTCAAGCTGGTGAAGGTGGTCGAAAACCTGCGCGAGCAGATCATTGCGCTGGGCGGCGAGATCCGCTTTGAGCAGCGCGTGACGGACGTGATCATCGAAGGCCAGGGCGACCAGCGCCACCTGCGCGGTCTGAAGGTGCTGAACCAGGCCACGGGCGACACCACCGAGCTGCGCGCCGACCATGTGGTGATGGCGCTGGGCCACAGCTCGCGCGACACCTTTGCCATGCTGTACCAGCGCGGCGTGGCCATGGAGGCCAAGCCGTTCTCCATCGGTTTCCGCATCGAACACCCGCAGGGCGTGATCGACCGCGCCCGCTGGGGCCGCCACGCAGGCCACCCGCTGCTGGGCGCAGCCGACTACAAGCTGGTGCACCACGCCGCCAACGGCCGTGCGGTGTACAGCTTTTGCATGTGCCCCGGCGGCACGGTGGTGGCCGCCACCAGCGAGCCCAACCGCGTGGTGACCAACGGCATGAGCCAGTATTCGCGCAACGAGCGCAATGCCAACGCGGGCATGGTGGTGGGCATCGACCCCCGCGACTACCCGCAGGACGCGCAGGCGTTTGAAACCCACCTGGGCCAGACCTACGGCGTGGAGGCCCTGCCCGCCGGGCAGTTCCACCCGCTATCGGGCAGCGTGCTGCAGCGCCAGCTCGAATCCAACGCCTTTGTGCTGGGCGGGCGCGACTACAGCGCGCCGGGCCAGCTGGTGGGCGAGTTCATCGCGGGCAAGCCTTCGACTCAGCTGGGCAGCGTGGAGCCTTCGTACAAGCCCGGCGTGGCGCTGGGCGATTTGCACGCCGCCCTGCCCAGCTACGCCATCGAGGCGCTGCGCGAGGCGCTGCCGGTGTTCGGCCGCAAGATCAAGGGCTTTGACATGCACGACGCGGTGCTGACGGGCGTGGAGACACGCACGTCGTCACCGCTCAAGATCGGACGCGGCGACAACCTGCAAAGCCTGAACACGCCGGGCCTGTACCCGGCGGGCGAAGGCGCAAGCTATGCGGGCGGCATTCTGTCGGCGGGCGTGGATGGCATCAAGGTGGGCGAGGCCGTAGCGCGCAGCCTGCTCGGCGCGGCCGCATGATGCGGGCGCCCAGCCTGGCGCAGTTTGCAGCGGCGGCCCTGGCCATGGCCGCCGTGGTGCTGGCGTCCAACATCCTGGTGCAGTTCCCCGTCAACGACTGGCTCACCTGGGGCGCCATCACCTACCCGGTGGCCTTTCTGGTCAGCGAACTGGTGAACCGCGCCCACGGCCCGCAGCAGGCGCGGCGGGTGGCGTGGGTGGGGTTTGCGGTGGCCGTGGCGGCATCGCTGGTGCTGGCGCCGGTGCGCATTGCCATCGCATCGGGCGCGGCGTTTTTGCTCTCGCAGTGGCTGGACATTGCCGTGTTTGACCGTCTGCGCCATGGCACCTGGTGGCGCGCGCCGCTGGTAGCCACGCTGCTCGCAGCGGTGCTGGACACCGCCGTGTTCTGGAGCATTGCGTTTGGGGGCACTAGCGACCCCTGGGTCACCTGGGCGCTGGGTGATCTGGGCGTGAAGCTCGGGCTGGGGGTGGCGCTGCTGCTGCCGTTTCGCCTGCTCATCGGGCGACAGCTGGCAACGCACCACCGCGCGGCCTGAACCGCACGGCGCCCCTCTTCTTTTGGCTTCTTTTTACTTGCGCTGCAAAAAGTCCACGGCCAGGGCAGCCAGGCTGCGAGCCCCATTGGGCAACTGGTCCTCGTCGATGTCGAACAGCGCAGAGTGGTTGGGCGGGGCCTTGGCAAATTCCTTGCCCTTGGGTGGCGCGCCCAGGAAGTAGAAGAAGCCCGGAACGACCTTCTGGAACTCCGAGAAGTCCTCGGAGCCCGCCACCTTGGGGATCACCATGGTCTTGCCGCCCATGGCCAGGTTCAGCGCGGGCAGCGAGGCCTGCGTGAGCTGCGCAGGGTTCGTGGTCACGGGGTAGGCCACGGGGCCAAAACGCACGCTGGCCTTGGCGCCGCTGGCGGCAGCGATTGACTCAGCCGTGGTGGTGATGCGCTTGAGGGCCTCCTGGCGCATGTCTTCGTCAAAGGTGCGCAGCGTGCCCATCATCTCCACCTTGTCGGGGATGATGTTGTAGCGGGTGCCGCCCTGGATCTGGCCGATGGTGACCACGGCCGGTTCCTGGCTGATGTTGAGCTGGCGGCTCACCACGGTCTGCAGGCCCATCACCACCTGGCTGGCGGCCACGATGGGGTCGATGGTGGCCCAGGGTGAGGAGCCATGGCCGCCGCGCCCTTCCACATGAATGGTGATGTTGTCCGACCCGGCCATCAGCGGGCCGCTGCGGTAGCCCACCACACCGCCAGGCAGGTTGGAGGTGATATGCAGGCCGTAGATGGCCTGCACGTCCTTGAGTGCACCGGCTTCGATCATCGCCTTGGCGCCGAAGCTGGGCACCTTGCCGTTGGCATCGGGCTCCACCGGCGCGCCCTCTTCGGCAGGCTGGAAGATGAACTTCACGGTGCCGGGCAGCTGGGCCTTCATGCCCGCCAGCACCTCGGCCGCGCCCATCAGCATGGCGGTGTGGGCGTCGTGGCCGCAGGCGTGCATCACGGGCACTTCCTTGCCCAGGTAGTTGGCCTTGGCCTTGCTCGCAAAGGGCAGGCCGGTGTTCTCCAGCACGGGCAGTGCGTCCATGTCGGCGCGCAGGGCCACCACCTTGCCGGGCAGGCCGCCCTTGAGCGTGCCCACCACGCCGGTGCCGCCCACACCGGTCTGCACCTCCATGCCCAGCTTCTTCAGGTGCTCGGCCACGAGCTTGGCGGTGCGCACCTCCTGGCCCGAGAGTTCGGGGTGGGCATGGATGTCGCGGCGCCAGCTGACCATCTTGGGCGCCACGGCGTTCACGGCGGCGTCGATGGCCTGCAGGCCGGCGGCATCCAGCGCCTGGGCCTGGGCCGAAGAGACAAAAGTCAGCCCGCTGGCGACGAGGCCGGCGGCAATCGCGATGGCAGAGAGGGGTTTGTGCATGGGCAGATCCGTAGGGAGTGAACAGCCACGAGGGCCTGGGTGGGAAAGCGAAAAGCACAGTCATGCTAAAAGCGCACACCACCTTCATGACAAGCGAAAATCGCCATCCACAGAGCCAATATCGCCATGCCATCGTCACCTTTGTCCTTGCCTTCGGCGCCGCCCAAGCCCCCGGTGTTCCGCGTGGACATCCCGCTGCTGCCCGAGTCGGCCGTGGGCAGTGCCCTGCAACTCATAGACCTGCTGCGCGGCGCCAACCTGCTGGCCAGCCTGCGGCTGGGGGCGCAGGCGCCCCGCCTGGCCTGGCGCCTGCTGGACGCCGAGGGCCTGCCGCTGGCACCCCTGCCCGGCCCCCTGGCGGCCTACGTGACCCCGGACGATGGCACAGTGGCCCCAGCGCCCGCCCAGGCACTGCTGATCCCGTCTTTCCACGCGCCCGACATCCCGGCCATCCGCGCCGTGGCGGCCCGGCACCAGGCGTTGTCCCGCCAGCTGGGCATTGCGCTGGACGCGGGACAGAAGCTGCTCACCGTGGGCAACGGCGCCTGGCTGGCCGCACAGAGCGGGCGGCTGAACGGGCGGCAGGCCTGCCTGCCCTGGTTCTACATCGCAGGGTTCGAACGGGACTTCCCGGGCATTGGCCACAGCCTGGGCCAGGACCTGTCGGACGATGGCCCCTGGCTGAGCTGCGCGCTGCCCAGCAACGTGAACCTGCTGGCCATTGCCCTGGTGCGCCAGGCGCTGGGGCCGGAGCTGGCCGCCGCCTGCGAGACCGTGATGGCCCCCGACCACCAGCGCGCCCGCGCGGCGCTGCAGGCCAATGCGCAGCAGCACATCCCCGCCACGCGCGACAGCACACTCGCCCGCGCCATTGCCTGGATGGAGGCACACCTGGACCAGCCTTACTCGCTGGACCGGCTGGCCGAGGCGGCGTCGGTGAGCACACGCACCCTGCTGCGGCATTTCCAGCAGGAGCTGTCGCAGTCGCCGCTGGACCACCTGCACAGCCTGCGCTGCGCACGCGCCAAGGTGCTGCTGGAGGTGACGCTGGAGAGCGTGCCCAGCATCGCGGTCGCCTGCGGATATGCCGACCCGGCGGCGTTCCGGCGCATCTTTGTGCGCTACACCGGCATGGCCCCGGCCGAGTACCGCAAGCGCCATGCGCTGCGTGCGCCACGGCGGCGCTGGCGGGTGGATGTGAAGTAGCGGTCCGGTCGCAGTACCTACTGCGCACGGCTCAACGCAGCGCGTTGCCCGCAGGCAGGCGGAACGCCTCCACCAGCTCGGCCAGCTGCTGCGCCTGCACGCGCAGGCCCTGGGCTGCGGCGGAGGACTCCTCCACCAGCGCGGCGTTCTGCTGCGTCATCTGGTCGAGTTGCGAGACGGCCTCGCCCACCTGGCTCAGGCCCGTGGTCTGCTCGCGGGCGGCGGTGCTGATCTCGCCAATGATGGTGGCCACCTGCTGCACCGACTGGACGATCTCGCCCATGGTGCTGCCCGCCGCGTGGACGAGTTGCGTGCCCTCGTCCACCTGCCGCACGCTGTCGCTGATCAGGCCCCCAATCTCCTTGGCCGCGGTGGCCGAGCGCTGGGCCAGGCTGCGCACCTCGCCCGCCACCACCGCAAAGCCCCGGCCCTGCTCGCCTGCGCGCGCGGCCTCGACGGCAGCGTTCAGCGCCAGGATGTTGGTCTGGAACGCAATGCCGTCGATCACGCTGGTGATATCGGCAATGCGACGCGAAGACAGCGCAATGCCATCCATGGTGCCCACCACGCGGTCCACGGCCTCACGCCCACGCTGGGCAACGCTGCTGGCACCGGTGGCCAGGGTGCTGGCCTGCGCTGCAGCGTCGGCGCTGTGGCGCACGGTGGCCAGCAGTTCTTCCATGCTGGCGGCGATTTCTTCGAGGTTGGAGGCGGTGTGTTCAGTGCGGGCCGACAAGTCGCTGTTGCCCGCCGCAATCTCGCTGCTCGCACCCGCCACCGAGGTGCTGGCCTGGCGCATGCCCACCACCAGCCCTGCCAGGCGGGCCTGCATGCCGCCCAAGCGTGACAGCAAGGCCTGCAGCTCGTCGCGGTTGCCCGTGCTCAAAGCGGGGATGGCCGAGGTGAGGTCACCGTCGGCAATGCGGTCCGTCACCTCGGATGCCTGGGCGAGCGGCTGCAGGATGGAGCGCGACAGCCACCATGCGCAGGCCAGGCTCAGCAGCAAGCCCACCACCGAGCCCGCTGCCAGCAGCGTGATGCCCTGGCGTTCGCTGCTGGCGGCGGCCTCGCGGGCCTGGGCCACGCGCTGGCGCTGGTACTCGGCCAGCTTGTTCACGGCCGCTGCATAGGCATCGGCTGCCGGGCGCAGCTGGTTGGCGACCGCGTCTGCAGGCAGTGCCTCGCCCGCCTTGCGGCGCTTGACCAGGTCATCGCGCACCGTGCGAAAACCGTTTCCCGCCTTGTCGATGGCGTCGAACAGCGCCTGGGATTCGGGGTCTGCCGCCAGTTCGTCCAGGCGCTTGCGCACTTCGGACGACCGTGCCGAGGTGGTCTTGCGGTCGGCGTCGATGCGCGCTGCATAGGCGGGGTTGTTGTCGATCTCCAGCAGCGTCTCGGCGCGGGCAGAACTGAGCACAACGATGGCGTGAAGCTCCCGCGCCAGCAAAGCGCGCTCGGACGATGCGCCGCCCAGGTCGTCGGCAATGTCCTGCAACCCTGCCAGCCGCCAGATGCCCACCGCCGCCGAGAGCGACATGACAAGACACACAACACCAAAGGCCAGGGCCAGACGAACCGCAACACGTGCGTGGGAGATGGACATAAGAATGGATTCCGTGGGGGGACAAAAACACCGGGCCGAAGTCGGCCACCAGCCCCGGGGCATGCGCCGGGGCACCGCAGGCGCACACCAGCATATCGACACAAGGTGACACCCACTTGAGTTGGCAAGGGGCCAGCCACGGTGCAAGCGCCGGCGACGGCCCACAACCCCGTTGGTTGGTTGACCCAAAAGGAAACCGCCGCAGGGCGCAAACCCTGCGGCGGTGTCTTGAGGGGCTGCGTGGGGCGAGGCCCCACCCCGTCAGCCCTTATTGCTGCTGCGCATTCTGCAGCGCGGCAATGCGCTCTTCGATGGGCGGGTGGGTGCTGAACAGCTTGCCAATGCCACCGGCAATGCCCATGGCGGCCACGCTCTTGGGCAGCTCGCCGGGGTGCATGCCGCCCAGGCGGGCCAGGGCGTTGATCATGGGCTGGCGGCGGCCCATGAGTTGCGCAGCACCTGCGTCGGCGCGGAATTCGCGCTGGCGGCTGAACCAGGCCACGATGATGGCTGCGGCAAAGCCCAGCACGATGTCGAGCACGATGGTGGTCACGTAGTAGCCGATGCCGGGGCCCGAGCTGTTCTCATCGTTCTTGCGCAGGAAGCTGTCCACTGCGTAGCCGATGACGCGCGACAGGAACACCACAAAGGTGTTCATCACGCCCTGGATCAGCGTCATGGTGACCATGTCGCCGTTGGCAATGTGCGCCACCTCGTGGCCGATGACGGCCTCGACCTCGTCACGCGTCATGCCCTGCAGCAGGCCCGTGGACACGGCCACCAGCGCGGAGTTCTTGAACGCGCCCGTGGCAAAGGCATTCGGGTCGCCTTCAAAGATGCCGACTTCGGGCATGCCGATGCCCGCCTTGTCGGCAAACTTGCGCACGGTCTCGACGATCCAGCGCTCGTCGGGCGAGCCGGAGCCATCGATCACGCGCACGCCCGAGGTCCACTTGGCCATGGGCTTGCTGATGAGCAGCGAGATGATCGCGCCGCCAAAACCCATGACCAGCGCGAAGCCCAGCAGCGCGCCCAGGTTCAGGCCGTTGGCCGTGAGGTAGCGGTTGACGCCCAGCAGGCTGGCCACCACCCCCAGCACGACAACGACGGCCAGGTTGGTCATCACAAATAACAGGATCCGCTTCATGGCTTGAATTCTCCGTGGGGTAAACAACAACAGGTGTTTGCTGGCTTAGATGGGGGCCGGCGGCCGCTCTTCAAGCGCCGCCCCCTGTGTGGGAACGGCACCCGCCCTCTGGCCGCGATTGCATCGCGCTATGGTAGGTGCAAACCTGCATGCGCCCCTTATCACACAAGCCTTGACGGGAATTAGCGCGGCTCACAAAACGCTTCTGGCGTCGTTGCCGCGTCTTGTCGTACTGCCCGTACTGCCTGCGACACAGCGCCTGGCCAGAACCGCTTCGCTGAGTCTTGTTAGCCGCTCCTAGGCCCCTGTCGCTGCGCGGGGTGGCCGGAACACCTGGGCGTCGGCATAAAAACCTGGCGCCTCATTGGCGGGCCACCAGCCGGGCACGCCCAGCACGGGCAGCGGCGAGAAAGGTTTGGCAGCCCAGGGCAGGGGCTGGATCTCCTGCGCCAGCCAGGCATCCAGATTTGCTATTGATTCAATAGCTACCGGGGCTGGATAGACGTGCGCAACCATGGGTTTTCGGGGCACAACCAGCTTCTCCATCAGCGCATGGCCTACCAGCACCAGCCGGGCCTGGGCCCAGAGCGGGCGCAGGTCGATGAACAGCCGCTGCCAGTCGCGCGAGTGCAGCGCCTGCCATAGCGCGTCGGGCGCCTGCAGCAGCGCACCGTTTTCATCAAACACCGTGAGCGCATCGCGCAGCGGCCCGCGCACGGCCTGTACACCGTCGGCGGCGATGGCCTGGGCCTGCAGCTGGTTCAGGCGGCCCTTGGTGCGCGGAAACTGGTGCCACACCAGGCCGTTGAAGAAGTCGTGCAGGTTGTCGCGTGTGGGCACGCGGCGGGTGTCCCAGATGTACTGCTCGTAGGCCGTGCCTTCGGGCAGCTCGGACTGGGGCACAAAACCCACTGGCAACGCTGGCGGCGCTGCGACCTGCAAGGCCCGGTGCACGGCAGGATCGTGCTGCAGCTGCTGCGCCACGGGCTGGCCCAGGGTGCGCCACGGCGCCAGCCAGGGGGCGCTCCAGTCGATGGCGTCGAAGGCCTCGCTTACACCAGCCGCCACGGCAGGGCTTCACCGGCACGCAGGGGCTTGAGTTCGGCTTCGCCAAACGCAAAGCTGTCGGGGGGCGTCCACGATTCGCGGCGCAGGGTGATGGTGCCGGTGTTGCGCGGCAGGCTGTAGAAGTCAGGGCCGTGGAAGCTGGCAAAGCCTTCGAGCTTGTCGAGTGCACCAGCGTTGTCGAACGCCTCGGCATACATCTCGATGGCCGCGTGGGCCGTGTAGCAGCCCGCGCAGCCGCTGGCGTGCTCCTTGAGGTGCGCCGGGTGCGGTGCGCTGTCGGTGCCCAGGAAGAACTTGCTGCTGCCGCTGGTGGCGGCCTGCACCAGGGCCACGCGGTGGGTTTCGCGCTTGAGCACCGGCAGGCAGTAGTAGTGCGGGCGCACGCCGCCCACAAAGATGGCATTGCGGTTGTACAGCAGGTGGTGCGCGGTGATGGTGGCGGCGGTGAAACGGTCGGCCTGCATCACGTAGTCGGCCGCGTCCTTGGTGGTGATGTGCTCGAAGACGATCTTCAGCTCGGGGAAGTCGCGGCGCAGCGGGATGAGTTGCTGCTCGATGAACACGGCCTCGCGGTCGAACAGGTCGATGTCGCTGCTGGTCACTTCGCCGTGCACCAGCAGCAGCATGCCCGCCTTCTGCATGGCTTCGAGTGTCTTGTAGGTCTTGCGGATGTCGGTCACGCCCGCGTCGCTGTTGGTGGTGGCGCCTGCGGGGTAGAGCTTGCAGGCCACCACGCCCGCAGCTTTGGCGCGCACGATCTCTTCGGGCGGCAGGTTGTCCGTCAGGTACAGCGTCATCAGCGGCTCGAAGCTCAGGCCTGCGGGCACGGCGGCCAGGATGCGCTGCTTGTAGGCCAGCGCCTGCTCCGCCGTGGTGACTGGCGGGCGCAGGTTGGGCATGATGATCGCGCGGCCGAACTGGGCGGCGGTGTGGGGCACCACCGTGTGCAGTGGCTCCCCGTCGCGCACGTGCAGGTGCCAGTCGTCGGGGCGGGTGATGGTGAGGGTGGTGGGCGCGGTGGGGGTGTGGAGTGCGGCTGTCATGGGCGACATTGTCCCATTGGCATGATTACTATTATTTTTATAGCTATCAGCGCTTATCCATTGCGCGGAAGCAGCCAAAAAAACACTCCTATTCCTGCGGCCCGCACCTTATTCGGCGGTGATGCCCGCCTTGCGCACCACCTCGCCAAACTTCACCAGGCGCTCGGACATCATCTTCTCGAACGCGGCGGGGGTCATCTCTTCGGGCGGGATCACGCCGCGCTCCTTGAGGTTGGCCAGCATGGCGGGCGAGGTGGCGACCTCGCGCACCGCCTTGTACAGGGTCTGCACCACCGCATCGGGCGTGCCGCCGGGCGCAGCCAGGCCGATCCAGGAGGTGAGGTTGAGCTGGGGGTAGCCCACTTCGGCCAGGGTCGGCACGTCGGGCAGCTGGGGCAGGCGCTGGTCGTTGGCGAGGGCCAGCGCACGCACCTTGCCCGCCTGGATGTGCGGCAGCATGATGACCAGGTTGTCGAGGATGAACTGCACCTCGTTGCCCAGCACCGCCGTGATCAGCGGCGTGCCGCCCCGGTAGGGGATGTGGGTGGTGAAGGCGCCGGTGGCGGCCTTGAGCATTTCCACGTTCAGCTGGCCCATGCTGCCCACGCCGCCGCTGCCGTAGTTGAGCTTGCCGGGGTTCTTCTTGGCGTAGTCGATGAATTCCTTGAAGGTCTTGAACGGCAGGCTGCTGTGCACCACCAGCGCATTGGGCAGGCGGCCCAGGATGGCGATGTTTTCAAAGTCCTTGACCGGGTCGTAGCCCACCTTGGGCTGCGTGAGCGGGTTGGCCAGGTGGCTGCTTTGCGACGACACGACCAGCGTGTAGCCGTCGGCCTTGGCGCGCGCCACATACTGCGCGCCCACCGAGCCGCCCGCGCCCGCGCGGTTCTCCACCACGATGGGCACGCCCAGCAGCTTGGACAGCGGCTCGGAATACTGGCGCGCCATGATGTCCACCGACCCGCCGGGCGGGAACGGCACCACCAGCGTGATGGGGCGCGAGGGGAATTTGTCCTGCGCCCACGCGGGCACAGCGGCAAGGCCGGCCAGGCCGAGGCCGGTGGACAGGAGGTGGCGGCGGGAAGGGATGTGGTTCATGGCTGTCTTCAAAAACGCAAAAACAAAAATGGGGAACAAGGCAGGAATCAGGGGTGGCCCAGCACGGCCAGCGCCACCGCCTGTGCGCGGGGCACGAACGTGCTCAGCTCACAGTACTCACGCTCGGTGTGCGGGTGGCCGCCGACGGGGCCCGTGGCGCACAGCGTGGGCACACCCACCGAGGCCGTGAGGCCGCTGTCGGCCGCGCCGCCGGTGAACTCGCCCTGCACCTCAAAGCCCAGCGCACGTGCGCCCTGCTGGTAGAGCGCCAGCAGGTAGTCGGGCGTGGGCTTCATGGGCAGAGTGCGGCGCGCGGTGGTGATGCGGCCCTGGGTGCGGGGCACGGATGCTTCCTCAACGATGGCGCGCACGCGCTCCAGGAGTGCGTCGGGGTCGGTGTCGGCGGTAAAGCGCAGGTCCACCTCGGCCTTGGCATGCGGGGCGACCATGTTGGGCACGATGCCGCCCTGCACCACGCCCACGTTGCAGGTCACGCCCGTGGCCGGGTCGGTGAGCGCGTGCAGTGCCAGCGTCTTGCGCGCCAGGGCTTCGATGGCGCTGGCGCCTGCGGCGTGGTTGATGCCTGCGTGCGCGGCCACGCCCGTCACTTCGAACTCCACCACCATCGAGCCCTTGCGGCTGGTGACCACGTTGCCGCTCACGCGGCCGGGCTCGGCATTGAGCACGGCCCGGGCGCCGTGCACCCGGGCCATGATGAGGTCGCGCGTGGCGGGCGAGCCGATCTCTTCGTCGCACGAGAAGAACAGGTGCAGCGGGGCCTTCAGCCCGCCGCAACGCGCAAAGGCCTCGGCAACAAACACATTGAGCACCAGGCCGGACTTCATGTCGGCCACGCCGGGGCCGTAGGCGCGGCCGTCTTCCACGCGGAAGGGGCGGCGCGCCACCGTGCCAGCGGGGTACACCGTGTCCATGTGGCCCATGAGGATGATCGGCGCTCCCTCGCCTGCCGCCTCGTCCGGGTTGACCTGAGCGTGCAGCAGCACGCCGTAGCCGGGCACGGGCTCGAACTGCACGGGCACGCCCGCGGCCCGCAGGCGCCCGGCCAGCGCATGGGCCACGGCGGTCACACCCGCTTCGTCGCGGCTGCCGCTGTCGATGTTGACCACTTTTTGCAACAGGTCTTGCATGGCCTGCCCCTGGTCCGCCAGCCAGGCCAGTGCCGGGGCGGTTGGGGCAGATGGCGCCTGGGATGCCGTGTTTTCAAGCGTTTCGTGCATGTTTGTCCTTGGGTCACACCCCGGGCCGGGGCACAATTTGCGCCGCAGTGTTGCACGCGTTTCGGCTGTTTGCAATACATTTTTCATAAATGAGACATAAATGAAATCGTCATTGCAATCATCCACCGCACTGCTGACCGAGCGCCTGGCCCGCCAGGGCAGCGAACTCACCGCCAGCGAGCGCGCCCTGGCCGAGGCGCTGGGGCGCGACTACCCGCACGCGCTGCTGGAGTCGGCCACCGCGCTGGCGGCGCGCACCGGCACCAGCGCATCCACCGTGGTGCGGCTGTTTGCCAAGCTGGGCTACGCGAGTTATGCCGAGGCTCAGCGCGAGGCGCGGGGCGAGGTCACGGCGCTGCTGCAAACCGCCGGGCAGCGGGCGCCCGTCACCATCGGCACCGAACGCAGCCTGCAGCAATGTGTGGACGACGCCCTGCTGCACGACCAGCACAACATCACCGCCACACGCGACGGGCTGGACATGGCGGCATTCGAGGCCATCGTGGCGCGCATCGCGCAGAGCCGGGGACGCGTCTTTGTGCTCGCGCAGATCAACAGCGCCCCCGTGGCCGCCTGGCTGGCGCTGCACCTGAACATGTGCCGCCCCGGCGTACACGAGCTGGGCGCGGGCGCCGTGGCCGCCACCGACCAGTTGCTGTGGATCCAGCCCGAAGACACGCTGCTGGTCTTCAGCATCCGGCGTTATGCCAGCGGGCCGGTGAAGGTGGCCCAGCGGTTTCGCGACGCGGGGGCGCAGGTGCTGGCCATCATCGACAGCAACGCCGCGCCACTGGCGGCCCTGGCCCACCACCGCGTGCAGGTGCGCATCTCCAATGCCTCGCCTTTCGACTCGTACACCGCCGCATTTTTTGTGTGCAATGCCCTGGTGTCGGCCGTGGCCCAGCTGCGGCACGAGGCCGTATCTGAGGCCCTGAAACGGCGCGATGACCTGTGGAAGGACGTGGAAGCCCAGCTCATCGTGGAAGGCCACCCGCCAGCAGGGCGGCGGGGGAGCAAGCGCTAACTGGAGCCCCCCCCCGCTGGACCGCCCCACGTTTTCGGGCGTTCCTGTGCCCATGAAAAAAGCGCTCCGAGGAGCGCTTTTCTTTGTTCCAACCCCGAGGCTGGGAGGCCCGGGGCGACGCACCATCAATGCGCCAGGATCTTGTTGAGAAAGTCTTTGGTACGGGGCTGGCGTGCATCGGGGTTGTTGAAGAACTCCTCCTTGGAGCAGTCTTCCAGGATCTTGCCGCCCACGTCCATGAAGATCACGCGATTGCTCACCTTACGGGCAAAGCCCATTTCGTGGGTCACGCACATCATGGTCATGCCTTCATTGGCCAGGCCCACCATCACGTCCAGCACTTCGCCGACCATTTCTGGGTCGAGCGCGGATGTGGGTTCGTCGAACAGCATCACGATGGGGTCCATCGACAGCGCACGGGCAATGGCCACGCGCTGCTGCTGACCACCCGAGAGCTGGCCGGGGAACTTGTCCTTGTGGGCAATCAGGCCCACGCGCTCCAGCATCTTCAGGCCGCGCTTCTTGGCATCGTCCGCACTGCGGCCCAGCACCTTGATCTGCGCGATCGTCAGGTTGTCCGTCACCGACAGGTGGGGGAACAGCTCGAAGTGCTGGAACACCATGCCCACGCGGCTGCGCAGCTTGGGCAGGTTGGTGCTGGGGTCGTGCAGCTTCACGCCGTCCACCGTGATCTCGCCCTTCTGGAAGGGTTCGAGCGCATTGATGGTCTTGATGAGCGTGGACTTGCCCGAGCCCGAGGGGCCGCACACCACCACCACTTCGCCCTTGTTGATGGTGGCCGAGCACTCGTTGAGCACCTGCACGGGGCCATACCACTTGGATACGTTCTTGAGTTCGATCATTTCTTTTTCCTCAATCCAATCTCTTTTGCACCAGCGTCGATCAGCGGATGATCGCGATCTTCTGGTGCAGGCGCTTGACCATCCAGGACAGCGCATAGCACATCACGAAGTACAGGACGGCGGCAGCCAGGTAGGCCTCGATGGGGCGGCCGAAGTTCTTGCCCGCCACCTCAAAGCCCTTGAGCATGTCGTAGGCACCGATGGCATACACCAGCGACGTGTCCTGGAACAGGATGATGGTCTGCGTGAGCAGCACCGGCAGCATGTTGCGGAACGCCTGAGGCAGCACCACCAGCTTCATGTTCTGGCCGTAGGTCATCCCGAGCGCCTGGCCGGCATACACCTGGCCGCGTGGGATGGACTGGATGCCGGCGCGCATGATTTCGCTGAAATACGCGGCTTCGAACGCAATGAAGGTGATGACCGCCGACACCTCGGCGCCGATGGGGCGGCCGATGATCGCAGGCACCAGCAGGAAGAACCACAGGATCACCATCACCAGCGGAATGGAGCGCATGCCGTTGACATAGATGGTGGCAGGCACATCCAGCCACTTCTTGCCCGACAGACGCATCAGCGCCAGCAGGGTGCCGAAGAACACGCCACCAATGGTGGCGATCACCGTGAGCATCAGGCTGAAGTACAGCCCCTTGAGCACGAAGTTGGAGATCAGGTCCCAGTTGTAGAAGGAGAAGTCGAGATTCATATCAGTGTCCTCCCCCTGCCGCACCAGCCACCACCATGCCCGGGATGCGCACGCGCTTCTCGACGAACGCCATGATCCGGTTGATGGCGAAAGCCGAGAGGATGTACAGCGTGGTCACGGCGAGGTAGACCTCGATGCCGCGCGAGGTTTCTTCCTGGGCCTGCATGGCGAACATGGTGAGTTCGGCCACCGACACGGCGAACGCCACGGACGAGTTCTTGAAGATGTTCATCGTCTCGCTGGTCAGCGGCGGGATGATGATGCGAAACGCCATGGGCAGCAGCACGTAGCGGTAGGTCTGGAAGGTGGTGAACCCCATGGCCATGCCCGCGTAGCGCTGGCCGCGCGGCAGGGCCTGGATACCCGAGCGCACCTGCTCGGCGATACGCGCCGAGGTGAAGAAGCCCAGGGCCAGCACCACCAGTGCAAAGCCGGGCACGCCCTTCATCACAGGAAACAGGCTCGGGATGACGTGGTACCAGAGGAAGATCTGGACCAGCAGCGGAATATTGCGAAACAGCTCGACCCAGGCATTGCCCAGCCGAACGATCATGGGCCGGTCCTGCAAGGTGCGCAGCGTACCGATCAATGAGCCCAACACAAGCGCCAGCACCAGGGCCAGCAACGAAACAGACACCGTCCAGCCCCAGGCCGACAGCATCCAGTCCAGGTAGGTGATGTCGCCGCCCTTGCCAAAGCAGCTCTGCACAACTTCCCGGTCCATGGTGTCCTGGCAGAACACCTGCCAATCCCAACTCATAGGAGCACCCCTTTAATTCTTGGTATTGCGCCGGGCCAGGCGCGTGGCGCCCGGTCCAACAAAAAAGCCCCTTCAAACCGGCTGGCCGAAGGGGCACAAGCGTTGCGAAGATTACTTCTTGGCGTAGTCTTCCATGGGCTTGTCGTTAGGGGCAGCCCAGGCAGCCTTCGTAGCGTCGGAGATGGGCAGGCCGATCTTGGTGTTGGTCGGCGGCACGGGTTGCATGAACCACTTGTCGTACAGCTTGGCCAGCGAACCGTCGGCGATCTGGCGCTTGATGGAGTCGTCCACAGCCTTCTTGAAGGCGGGGTCGTCCTTGCGCAGCATGCAGGCGATGGGTTCCACGTTCAGGACTTCACCCACGATCTTGTAATCGGCAGGGTTCTTGGACTTGGAGATGTTGGCGGCCAGGATGGAGCCGTCCATCACGAAGGCGTCGGCACGGCCGGTTTCCAGCATCAGGAAGCTGTCGGCGTGGTCCTTGCCGAACACTTCCTTGAAGTCCACGCCGCCAGCGCGCTCGTGCTTGCGCAGCGTTTGCACCGAGGTGGTGCCCGTGGTGGTGGCCACGGTCTTGCCGTTCAGGTCCTTGATGGACGTGATGCCCGAGTTGGCCTTGGCGGCAATGCGCACTTCTTCCACGTAAGTGGTCACAGCGAACGCCACATCCTTCTGGCGGGCAGCGTTGTTGGTGGTGGAGCCACACTCCAGGTCCACGGTGCCGTTAGTCACCAGGGGGATGCGGTTCTGCGAGGTCACGGGCTGGTACTTGACTTCCAGCTTGGCCAGGCCCAGGGCCTTCTGGATGTCGGCCAGGACGATTTCACCCATTTCGGTGTGGAAGCCCACGTACTTGCCGTTGCCCAGCGTGTAGGAAAGACCCGAAGACTCGCGCACACCCAGCGTCACGCTGCCAGAAGCCTTGATCTTGGCCAGGGTGTCGGTGGCTTGAGCGAACGCGCTGCCTGCGGCCAGGGCGGTCACAGCAATCGCGAGCAAATGTTTCTTCATAGGGATCTCCTTGTGTTGAAAACAGAAAAAAGGGAGGAATTCTAGAGACTGGCCGCAACCCGTCCGGGCTGCAAGCCCAAACGTCTAGAAATGGGGGAGGACTTACCCGAAGATGTTAGTCAGAACGGGACCTGATCGGTAGGGTACTTCCAGAAGTCACGCAACAGGTAACTGACTGGCAGGTTCAGCACCGTGTTGTTGGGCGGGATGGGTTTGTTGAACCACTTGTCATATATGGGGTAGATGTCGCGGCTGGTGATCAGACGGCGCATTTCCTCGTCCACCAGTTTCTTGAACTCGGGGTCGTTCTTGGGCAGCATGATGGCCAGCGGCTCGGTGGTCATGAAGCGGCCCACCACCTTGAGCGCCTTGGGATCGGGCCGGCCGGCGGCCAAGCCATACAGGAGCACATCGTCCATCACAAAGGCATCGGCCTCGCCTTTTTCGACCATCTCTACGGCCTTGGCATGGTCGGGGGCTTCCACGATGGTGATGCCCATCAGGCGCTCGCGGTTGGCCTGGTCGGCCGCCTTGAGGGGGGTGGTGCCCTTGGTGGACACCAGTTTCTTGCCGTTGAGGTCTTCCACCTTGTCGATGGGGCTGGCGGACTTCACCAGCAGCCGTGCGCCGGTGATGAAGTGGGGAATGGTGAACGCCACCTTCTGGCGCCGCTCGGCGTTGTTGGTGGTGGAGCCACATTCCATGTCGGCCTTGCCCTGCTCGATCATGGTGATGCGGTTGGCGGGCGTGACGGCCACGAACTCCACTTCCATGTCTTTCTTGCCGGTCTTCTTGCGCACCACGTCGGCCAGGCGCAAGCACAGGTCCACGGCATAACCCACGGGCTTGCCCGACTGGGAATCGATGTACGAGAACGGCACCGACGACTCCCGGTGGGCAATCACCAGCTTGCCGCCCGCACTCACGCGCTCCAGCACCGTCGCCGCCTGCACGGACGCCGCCAGCAGGCAGCCCAGGGCAACCAGGCCCTTAGCGAATCTCCAGTGCTGAACTTTCATACGACGTCCCGTTAAAAGAAAGGAATCGGCTTTGCAATGTTCGTGCCATCGTGGCAGTTGCAGGCATGTGTTGTTGCCACCGACCCAGCGATGGCGCGAACTGTACGTGTCGTTACTATGAAACTCCAATGCCGTTTGCGGGCGCAACTATGCAAAGTGTTTATATCCGTATTTACCCTTAGCATGACCCGGCCTGGGCCTGGAGGTAGGTCCAGAGCGCCTGGGCCGTGCCCTTGGGGGCTTCCTTGCCCCCCGGTTTCTCGCGGTAGGCCCGCACGTCCATGGTCATCTGCAGGCCCTCGGCTTCGGAGGGCGCCGCGCTGACCAGGCGGCGCGAGCGCAGTTCTTTCTTCACGGCGCTGTGCGGCAAAAAGGCCACGCCGTGGCCTTCAAGCGCCATGGCCTTGAGGCCCTCGGCCATGTCGGTCTCGTACACCCGCTCCAGGTGGATGGGCGTGCCCGACTGCTTGAGGATGAGTTCCGTGACCCGCCCCAGGTAGGCGCCGGGCGCGTAGCCCAGGTAAGGCAGCGGCTGGCCCGCGCGGCCCGGCAGGCGGTGCACGGGCTGGCCGTCGGCGTCGGCCTTGCTGTAGGGTGAGATCACCTCCTGCCCCAGACTCACCATCTCGTAGCGGTCGGCATCGAGCTGAAAGGGCTGGGAGGGGTGGTGGTAGGCGATGAGCAGGTCGCAGCCGCCTTCCACCAGGCGCATCACGGCATCGTGCACGTTCAGCGCAATCAGCCGGCTCTTGAACGGACCGAACTTGTCGGCCAGGCTGGACACCCAGGCCGGGAAGAAGGTGAACGCCAGCGTGTGCGGCACGGCGAACTCGATCATGTCCTTGCCCGCGCTGGTGTGCGCACGCAGCATGGCGCGGGTGTTCTGCAGCGCCTGCAACATTTCCAGCGCCTGGTCATACAGGGTTTTGCCAGCGGGCGTGAGGCGGGTGGGGTAGGAGCTGCGGTCCACCAGATCGGTGCCCGCCCAGGCTTCGAGCGCCTGGATGCGCCGCGAGAACGCGGGCTGGGTCACATGCCGCAACTGGGCAGAGCGGCTGAAGCTGCGCGTTTCCGCAAGACTGACGAAATCTTCAAGCCACTTGGTTTCCATCGGCGCATTATCCGCGCGCAGGCTGCGCCCTGCTGGCGCCCGGCATGAGGGTTTCTACAGATCATGCGCGGAGCGGGCCTGCATGGTGTGCCACCTGCACGCCCCCGGCCGGGTCCAGCGGCATCGTTTGCCGCACTGCACCAATGCTGTGCATGCTTAGCAGGCAACGCATAATGCGCTGCGCGCCCACCCCGCCGCTCCATCGGTCAACGCCCAGGTGCACAACACTGCCGGGCCACAAGATCGGCATCCGCCCCGTGTGTTTTCTGACTCCCCGCGTCCATGTCCACCTCCACTCCCGATGGGCGGCCCGCTGCGCCCACAGCGCCAGCGGCTGCTGACGCCCCCCGATCCCTGCGCCTGGAAGACTGGCTCATCGTCCTGACGATGGCCGCCCTGGCACTCATCACCTTCGTCAATGTGGTGGTGCGCTATTTCACCGATGCATCGTTTGCCTGGACCGAGGAGATCTCGGTGTTCCTGATGATCGTGCTGGCCCTGGTGGGCGGCTCGGCGGCAGTGGCGCGGCAGCTGCACATCCGCATCGAGTTCTATGCCGATGGCGGCTCGGAGCGTCGGCGCCAGGTGCTGGCGCAGTTCGGCGCACTCATGGTCGCACTGCTGTTTGGGCTGATCACGGTGCTGAGCGTGCGCGTGGTGTGGGACGACTACCGGTTTGAAGAAACCTCCCCCGGCATCGGCGTGCCACAGTGGTGGTATTCCGTCTGGCTGCCGGTGCTGTGCGCGCTGACCACGGCCCGGGCACTGCAACTGTGGGCACGCCTGCGGCGTACAGCGGCCCCCTCAGCTGCCACGGAGGCACGCACATGATCGCCACACTGCTGTTTGTGGCCTTCCTGGGCATGATGTTTCTGGGCGTGCCGATTGGCGCCGCCCTGGGCCTGGCGGGCGCTGCCGCCATTGCGCTGGCCAATGCCGAGACCCCCTGGTTCGGCCTGCTGGCCGTGCCGCAGAACTTCTATGCCGGGCTTGGCAAATACCCGCTGCTGGCCATCCCCATGTTTGTGCTCGTGGGCTCGATCTTTGACCGCTCGGGCGTGGCGCTGCGGCTGGTGAATTTTGCGGTGTCCATCGTCGGGCGCGGCCCGGGCATGCTGCCGCTGGTGGCGATTGCGGTGGCCATGTTTCTGGGCGGCATCTCGGGCTCGGGCCCGGCCACTGCCGCCGCCGTGGGCGGGGTCATGATTGTGGCCATGGCGCGCGCAGGCTACCCCGCCGCCTACTCGGCCAGCGTGGTGGCGGGTGCAGCGGCCACCGACATCCTCATCCCGCCCTCGGTGGCCTTCATCGTGTATTCGGTGCTGGTGCCCGGCGCCTCGGTGCCCGCGCTGTTTGCGGCCGGCATGTTCCCCGGGGTGCTGGCGGGCATTGCCCTGATCGTCCCGGCCGTGTGGCTGGCGCGGCGCCACAAGATGGGTGGCGCCGAAGCCGACATGCCGCGCCCGCCGTTCTGGCGCAGCCTGCGCGAGGCCTCCTGGGGCCTGGCAGCGCCGGTGGTGATCCTGGGCGGCATGCGCGCAGGCTGGTTCACGCCCACCGAGGCCGCCGTCGTCGCGGTGTTCTACGGCCTGTTTGTGGGCATGGTGGTGCACCGCACGATCCAGGTGCGCGACCTGTTCGCCATCCTGCGCGAGGCCGGGGAACTCTCGGCCGTGATCCTGGTGGTGGTCTCGCTGGCGGGCATCTTTGCGTTCTCGCTGTCCACGCTGGGCGTGATTGACCCCGTCACCCGCGCCATCGTGCAGTCGGGCCTGAGCGAGCAAGGCGTGCTGGGCGCGCTGATTGTGGTGCTGCTCGTCGCGGGCATGTTCCTCGACGGCATCTCCATCTTCCTGATCTTCGTGCCCCTGCTCATGCCCATCATGCAGTACTACCAGTGGGACGTGGTGTGGTTCGGCGTGGTGCTGACGCTCACGGTGGCGATTGGCCAGTTCACGCCCCCCATGGCCGTGAACCTCATGGTGTCCAGCAAGATTGCGGGCGTGCGCATGGAGCAGACCACCCGCTGGGTCGTGTGGTTTGTACTGGCCATGACCCTGGCCATGCTGCTGGTCGTCGTGTTCCCGCAGATCGCGCTCTGGCTGCCCCAGCGCCTGGGCTACTGATTTCCTCTCATCGCATACCCATTCAACCAACCATCCAACAAGGAGACAACCCATGAAACTGCGCACCTTCCTCACCTCGGCCGTGGCCGCTGCGGCCGCCCTGGCCTTCACCGCGCCTGCTGCCATCGCGCAAACGGCCTACAAGAGCGAATACCGCATGTCGCTGGTGCTGGGCACCGCCTTCCCCTGGGGCAAGGGCGGCGAGCTGTGGGCCAACAAGGTGCGCGAGCGCACCCAGGGCCGCATCAACATCAAGCTGTACCCCGGTGTCTCGCTGATCCAGGGCGACCAGACGCGCGAGTTCAGCGCGCTGCGCCAGGGCGTGATCGACATGGCCGTGGGCTCCACCATCAACTGGTCGCCCCAGGTCAAGCAGCTCAACCTGTTCTCGCTGCCCTTCCTGTTCCCCGACTACGCCGCCGTGGACGCCGTGACGCAGGGCGACGTGGGCAAGAGCATCTTCGCCACGCTGGACAAGGCCGGCGTGGTGCCCCTGGCCTGGGGCGAGAACGGCTACCGCGAAATCTCCAACTCCAAGAAGGCGATCAAGACCCCTGAAGACCTCAAGGGCCTGAAGATCCGCGTGGTGGGCTCGCCCCTGTTCCTGGACACCTTCACCGCGCTGGGCGCCAACCCCACGCAGATGAGCTGGGCCGACGCACAGCCCGCCTTTGCCAGTGGCGCGGTGGACGGGCAAGAGAACCCCCTGTCCATTTTCACTGCCGCCAAGCTGCACAGCGTGGCGCAAAAGAACATCACGCTGTGGGGCTACGTGAACGACCCGCTGATCTTTGTGGTGAACAAGGAAATCTGGAACAGCTGGACGCCCGCCGACCGCGAGATCGTCAAGCAGGCCGCCATCGACGCAGGCAAGGAAGAAATCGCCATCGCCCGCAAGGGCGTTATCGAGGCCGACAAGCCTCTGCTCAAGGACATCGGCGCCCTGGGCGTGACCGTGACCCAGCTCTCCCCCGCCGAACGCGCCGCTTTTGTGAAGGCCACCCGCCCCGTCTATGACAAGTGGAAGGGCCAGATCGGCGCCGACCTGGTGAACATGGCCGAGAAGGCGATTGCGGCGCGCAAGCAGTAAAAGAAAGCCAACGCCCGCCGACCCCGCGCCGTCAGCGATTTGACGGCACTATACAAACAATAGCTGCCAGCGCTTGTCCATCAGGCGCAGGCGGCTATTTTTGCTTTAAATCGCCTTCCGGCACGGGGTGTTTGACCGCGTTCTTGCGCAGCTTGTTCTCCACCGCCTGGGCCAGGTCCACGCCTGCGTGGTCGGCAATCTGCAGCAGGTAGAGCAGCACATCGGCCACCTCGTCGGCAATGGGCTCCTTGAGGGCCGGATCGCCTGCCACCGCGAGCGACTGCTCGGGCGTCATCCACTGGAAGATCTCAGCCAGCTCGGCCGCCTCCACCATCAGCGCCATGGCCAGGTTCTTGGGCGTGTGGAACGGCTGCCAGTGGCGCTCGGCCGCAAAGGCACGCAGCCGGGCTTGCAATGCGTCGAGATCGACAGCGGACATCAAAACTCCTGATTTGATAGCTAAAAACGCTTACCCATCGCGCGCAAGCGGCCTTTTTTATACAAATTTCAGAGCGGCGACACCGGCGCCTCACCCGCCAGATGGCGGCGAGCATTCTCCAGGAAGCGGTCCACCGAGGCCTGCACCGCCTCGGGCGACCAGCCCGCCACATGGGGCGTGAGCACCACGTTGTCCAGCCCGATCAGCTCGGCCGGGGGCGCGGGCTCGCTCTCGTACACGTCCAGCCCCGCAGCGGCGATGCGGCCTTCGCGCAGCGCGGCGGCCAGGGCGGCTGTGTCGATCACGCTGCCCCGGGCGATGTTGACCACCACGCCGCGCGGGCCGAGCGCGCTCAGCACGGCGGCGTTCACCAGGTGCTGCGTGCCCGCGCCGCCGGGCGTGGCAACAACGAGGAAATCCGCCCAGTCGGCCAGCGCAGTCACGTCGGCAAAGTAGCGGTGGGGCACATCGGTGCGCGCGGTGCGGTTGTGGTAGCCCACCTGCATCTCGAAACCCAGCGCCCGCTGCGCGATCTTCTTGCCGATGGTGCCCAGGCCGATGATGCCCAGGCGCTTGTGCGACACATTGGGCGGCAGCGGCAACGCCGTGCGCCACACGCCCTGGCGCGTGAGCTGGTCCAGCCGGGGGATGCCACGCACGGCGGCAATCAGCAGGCCCAGGGCGTGGTCAGCCACGCAGTCGTCGTTGGTGCCCGCACCGGTCGCCACCACAATGCCGCGCGCCTTGGCGTGCGCCACCGCAATGTTCTCGTAGCCCGCGCCCAGGGCGCAGACGAGGCTGATGTTCGGCAAGGCATCGATCTGCGCGGCAGACAGGCCCGTGGCGCCGATGGTCAGCACCACCGTGATGCGCGCGCCGTGCTCGGCGATGGCGACAGCGGCCTGCGCCGCATCGGGCGCGTAGACCAGTTCGAACGACTGCGCCATCTGGGCGCGGTGTTCTTCGGACAGGAACATGAGGGCAAGCAGGACAGGCTTCATGGCACGAGGAAAAGTCGGAAAGAAAGAGAGGGAAACGTAAGGCGTTCAGGCGCTGGGGTCACTTTGTTGCAGCGTCCACATGTCGGCGTAGCGCCCGCGCTGAGCCAGCAGCTGCGCGTGCGTGCCGCGTTCGATGATGCGGCCCGCGTCCATGACCAGGATTTCGTGCGCGTCCACCACCGTGGACAGGCGGTGGGCAATCACCAGCGTGGTCTTGTTCTGCGCCACGCCCTGCAGCTCGGCCTGGATGGCGCGCTCGTTGGCCGAGTCCAGCGCACTGGTGGCCTCGTCAAAAATCAGGATGGGCGGGTTCTTGAGCAAGGTGCGCGCAATCGCCACGCGCTGCTTCTCACCGCCCGAGAGCTTGAGCCCCCGCTCGCCCACCATGGTGGCGTAGCCCTTGGGCGTGCTGGCAATGAAGTCGTGGATGCGTGCGGCGCGGGCGGCGGCTTCGATCTCTTCCTGCGTGGCGCCAGGGCGGCCGTAGGCAATGTTGTAGGCCACGGTGTCGTTGAACAGCACGGTGTCCTGCGGCACGATGCCAATCGCCTGCCGCACGCTGGCCTGCGTCACACTGCGGATCTCCTGCCCCGCAATGGTGATGCGGCCCTGCTGGATGTCATAAAAGCGGAACAGCAGCCGCGCCAGCGTGCTCTTGCCCGAGCCCGAGGGCCCGACCACCGCCACCGTCTTGCCCGCAGGGATCTCGAAGCTGATGCCTTGCAGGATGGTGCGCCCGCCAGTGCTTATAACGCCAGGATCGTAGGCAAACACCACGTCCTCAAAGCGCACGGTGGGCTGGTCCAGCCCTGCCAGCGGCTGGGCGCCGGGGGCATCGGCCACCTCGCGCTCCTTATCCATCAGCGTGAACATCTTGTCCAGGTCGGTGAGGCTCTGCTTGATCTCGCGGTAGATCACGCCCAGGAAGTTGAGCGGGATGTAGAGCTGGATCATGAAAGCGTTGACCATGACCAGATCGCCCAGCGTCATGCGGCCATCGACCACGCCCTGCGTGGCGCGCCAGAGCATGGCCACCAGGCCCACCGCAATGATGAGCTGCTGGCCGGTGTTGAGCATGGACAGCGTCGTCTGGCTCTTCAGGCGCGCGCGGCGCAGGCGCTCCAGGCTTTCGTCGTAGCGGCGGGCCTCGAAGCCTTCGTTGTTGAAGTACTTCACCGTCTCGTAGTTGAGCAGCGAGTCCACGGCCTTGGAGTGCGCGGCCGAGTCAAACTCGTTGGCCTCGCGGCGGAATTTTGTCCGCCACTCGGTCACCAGCACCGTGAAGAGGATGTACAGCGCCAGCGCCGCCAGCGTGATCCACGCAAACCAGGCGTCGAACTTGATGGCCAGCACCGACAGCACCAGCACCACCTCGACCAGTGTGGCCACCACGTTGAACAGGGTGAAGGAGATCAGCGACTCGATGCCGCGCACGCCGCGCTCGATATCGCGCGTCATGCCGCCGGTCTGGCGCTCCAGGTGAAACCGCAGGCTCAGGGCGTGCAGGTGCTCGAAGGTCTGCAGCGCAATCGAGCGCGCCGCGCCCTGGGTGGCCTTGGCAAACACCAGCTCGCGCAGCTCCGTGAACAGCGAGGTGGACAGCCGCAGCGCGCCGTAGGCCAGCAGCAGCCCCACGGGCACCACCAGCAAGGCGGCCGGGTCGCCGGGCTGGATGCTCATGGCATCGACCAGCGTCTTGAGCAGGATGGGCACGCCCACGTTGGCGAACTTGGCGCCCACCATGAAGACGATGGCGGCGATCACGCGCCACTTGTATTGCCACAGGTAGGGCAGCAGCCGGTGCAGGGTGGCCCAGTCGGACGGGGCGGGCGGGGTGCCAGCGGCGGGGGCCATGGCACCGGCAGCGGTGGGGGCAGTTTCGCCGTGGTGGCGCATGGGGGACAATTCCGGTTGTTGTTTTTTCCGACCTGGCTGATGCCCAGGTGGTTTTTCTCGGGGCGCAAGGCCTGGTGAAACCACCGGTTTCCCCAAGGATTGCCTCAGCCCCAACCGAGATTGTGCCCATGTCTGCCGTTTTCAGCCCACCACCCGCCGCATTGCCCACCGACAAGGAACTGGTGCTCAAGGTCATCCCCATGCCCGCCGACACCAACGGCAATGGCGACATCTTTGGCGGATGGGTGATGGCGCAGGTGGACCTGGCGGGATCCGTGCTGCCCGCCCGCTACATCCAAGGCCGCATGGCCACGGTGGCGGTCAATGAATTCATCTTCAAGCAGCCCGTGCGCGTGGGCGACATCCTGTCGTTCTTCTCGGCCATCACGCGCGTGGGCAACACCTCGGTCACCGTGGAGGTGGAGGTGTATGCCGAACGCTTTTCTGCCCAGGGGCAGTATGTGAAAGTGACCGAAGCACGCCTGACCTACGTGGCCATCGACCACCAGGGCCGCCCGCGCCCGGTGCCCAAGCACAACGCACCGGCCTGAGCACAGCGCGTTCGCGTGACGGCGCCGCAGTGACGCGCCGCTCGCGGCGGCGCGCAGATTCGGGCGTCAGGCCGCCAGTGCGGTGGCCGGTTCGGTGCGCAAAGGCCCGGCCCCGCGCTGCAGATGGCTGCTGCCGGAGGAAGACGATGACGATGAGGCCGAGAACCCCGCCTCGATCTCGCCCGCCAGCTGGCCGCCCTCTTCCACCACCAGCTTGCCGTAGCGGATCTTGCCGTTGACCTTGCCCGAGCTGTAGATCACGAGCTTCTGGCGCACGGTGAGTGTGCCGTTGAACTCGCCGTGGATCTCGGCAATATCGATCTCGGCGGAGCCCTTGAAGGCCCCGTTTTCCGAGATCTGGATCACGCGCGAATCCATTGTGGCCTCGACGGTGCCCTCGACCACCAGGGTGTCGCAGTCGGTGATCTCCACGCCCTTGAGCTTGATGTTGGGGCCCACCGTAAGCTTGCTGCCCGAGCTGTCGCTGGCGCTGCTGGGCTTGGGGGCTGCCGGTGCGGTCGGCTGCGCCGACACTGCACTGTTCACCCCACTGCCGCCCAACACGGAGCCTGAAGTGGTGCTGCTGCGGGGTTGGAACGACTCGGGTTCACGCTTGCCAAAGAAGGGGTTTTGCACGGCCATCAGATCTCCTTGAAAAGAGGCCATGCTAGGTTTCGCATCCAGTGAAAGATGCCCCTGTTACGCAAGAACGGTAACCAAACGGTTCGGTCGTTGCATGCGCTTGCAGGGCTTGCAAGACCACACAGCGTGACACCCCCTGTCACCTGCGCAAGCCTCGCGCAGCGCGAAGCTTGCTAGTCTGCCACCCATGCAGATATCCGAACTCGCTCGACTCACCGGCGTGACCGTGCATGCGCTGCGCCACTACGAACGCGCCGGGCTGCTGCGCCCAGAACGCCTGCCCAATGGCTACCGCCACTATGCACCCTCGGCGCGGCGCGAGGTGGTGTTCATTGCCATGTCGCGCGCACTCGGGTTTGGCGTGCCGCAGATCCGCAGCCATCTGCTCGCTTGGCGGCGTGGCCGCATCGGCCCCGGTGGCCTGGCCGATGCGGTGCAGGCCCGTACCAACGACATCCAGGCGCAGATCGCGGCGTTGCAGGCCCAGCACCAGCAGGCGCTGGACCATGTGCAGTGGCTGCGCGCCCGCCAGGCAGAGCAGGAAACACGCCAGCACCCTGCTGCCAACGGCACCCCGCCGCGTGCGCCCTGGCCCCGGGTGCGCCGCGCCCCCACCCCACCTTAACAAGGAGACCGCCCATGACCCCCGACACGTCCACGGCCGACACCCCCGGCACCCTGCCCGCCCTGCAGCGCCTGCAGGCGGCCGTGCTGGCCATGCCCATGGCGCGCACCCTGGGACTGCGCTTCGTGCACACAGCGCCGGGCGCCGTGACGCTGGAGATGCCCATCCTGGAATCGTTCTGCTTTCGCCCCGGCCAGCTGCAGGCCACGGCCGTGTATGCGCTGGGCGACTTCGCCGCCGTGGCCGCCGCAGGTAGCCTGCTGCCGCCCGGCTGGGCCAACGCCACGGTGGATGGCACCGTCAAGCTGTTTGCCCCGGCGCGCGGCGCCTGCCTGCGCGCGCGGGGCCGCGTGGTGGACGCGGGCAGGCTGCTGAGCATCTGCGCCGCCGACGTGCTCGCAGTGGACGCATCGGGCACCGAGACGCTGTGCGCCACCTGGCTGGGCACGGCGCGCAACCTGGAGCCGCGGCCGGTCCCTTGAGATCAGGAAACGATGTAGGCCGCCGCCCCGGCCGACATGATCTGCCCATCGGGCCCCAGAAACTCCATGCGCGTGGTGGCCACGCGCGAGCCCAGACGCAGCACCTGGGCGCGCAGCTCGAAGTGGCTGCCAATGCCGGGGCGCAGGTAGTCAATGCGCAGGTCGATGGTGCCCAGCTTGGCAAAGCGGTGCAGGCGCTGCTCGGGCGGCTCGTCCAGGTGTTTGGCGCCAATCGCGGCCATCACGGCCAGACCGCCCATGGCGTCAAGCCCCGCGCTGATCACACCGCCATGGATGCGGTTGTAGGCATAGTGGCCCACCAGGTCGGGCTTCATGTCGATGCGCCCCACCACGCCATCGGGCGCCAGCGACGTGATCTTGAGGCCCAGCACCTGGTTGAAAACAATCTTCTCTTCAAAGATGGACTTGAGCCCGGCGATGAAGGCGGGCTCGAAGGCTTGCGGGGCGGGGGGCGCGGATTTGCTCATGGGTCTCCTGGGATGGATGTGGTGCAAGGAACAAGGGGCACGGCCCTGAATGCTCCTGATTTTGTAGCTATCAGCGCATGATGGACAGGCGCAAACGGCCATTTTTATCTAAAACTTGCCGTGGCGCCCTTCCCCGGTGGCAAACCGGGTGGCCCCGCGCAGCGCTTCGGCCAGGCATTCGCGCCCACCGGCCCACTCCTGCAGCAGCGCCTGCTGCAGAGGCAAACCCTCGCCCGCCAGCGCACTCGCACGGTCGGCGCGCAGCGTGGCCTGCGGAAAGGCGGTCAGCGTGTGTGCCAGCGCCAGGGCCGCCTGCAGCGCCTGGCCCGCAGGCACCACGCGGTTGCACAGGCCCATGCGCAAAGCCTCGTCGGCCTCGACCTTGCGGCCGGTCAGGATCAGGTCCAGCGCGTGCGACAGGCCCACCAGGCGCGGCAGCCGCACAGTGCCGCCGTCGATCAGGGGCACGCCAAAACGGCGGCAGAACACGCCCATGTACGCGTCCTCGGCCATCACACGCAGGTCGCACCACAGCGCCAGCTCCATGCCGCCCGCCACCGCCGCACCTTCTATCGCAGCGATCACAGGCTTGGTCAGCTGCAAGCGGCTCGGGCCCATCGGCCCCGGCGGGTGGACCGCATCGGGGGCGAAATCGAGCGATTGCGCCAGCGCCTCGGGCGCCACACCGTCGGCCAGCAAACGCGCACCCGACTGCAGATCCCAGCCCGCGCAGAAATGCCCGCCTGCTCCGTGGAACACGGCCACGTCTGCCTGCGCGTCCTGGTCGAACGCGACAAATGCGGCGTGCAAGGCCCGCGCCGTGTTTGCGTCCACCGCATTGCGCACATCGGGCCTGCGCAGTGTCACCAGCGTGACACGGCCTTGCGTTTCCACCTCTACGGACATGGGGCTCTCCTGTGGGCGGGTTGTGTGCACCCGACGTAACTCCTATTGCGCGGGGGTTGGTGCTGGGTCAATATCCGCCGCTACCCGATCACGCCCCCCATCAGGGTTAGCCCCGAGTGCGGTGGGCAGCGGTCGCAGGCAGCATTATTTATGCAAAGCAACCGCTTTGTAAAAATCTTCTGGAGAGCCAGGGTGCAATTTGTGCAACTGTTGATCAGCGGTGTCTCCCAGGGGTGCATCTACGGGCTGATCGCGCTGGGTTTTGTCCTCATCTACAAAGCCACCGAAACCGTGAGTTTTGCGCAGGGCGAACTCATGATGCTCGGCGCCTTCTGCGGCCTGGCGCTGATGACCGTGCTGGGCTTTCCCTTCTGGGTGGCGGTGCTGGCCAGCGTGGTGGCCATGGGGCTGTTCGGGGTGCTGGTCGAGCGCGCGGTGATCCGCCCCATCCTTGGCCAGCCTGCGTTCTCCATCGTCATGCTCACCATCGGCATCGGCTATGTGATGCGCGGCCTGGTCACCATGATCCCCAACATCGGCACCGACACGCACACGCTGCCCGTGCCCTACAAGGACCAGTCCCTGCGGCTGGGCGAGCTGGTGGTCAGCGCCGAGCAGCTGGTGGTGATCGGCGCCACGGGCGTGCTGTGCGTGCTGCTGTTTGCGATGTTCCGCTACAGCAAGCTGGGCATTGCGATGCAGGCCGCATCGCAAAACCAGCTGGCGGCCTACTACATGGGCATCCCGGTGCAGCGGCTCAACGGCCTGGCCTGGGGGCTGGCAGCCGTGGTGGCGGCGGTGGCGGGGCTGCTGCTGGCACCCATCACATTTGTGCACGCCAACATGGGTTTCATCGGGCTCAAGGCGTTTCCGGCCGCCGTGGTGGGGGGCTTCGGCAGCCTGCCGGGCGCCATCGTCGGTGGGCTGGTGATTGGCATCGTCGAATCGCTGTCAGGCTTTTACCTGCCCGACGGTTTCAAGGACACGGCGGCGTACATCGTGGTGCTCATCATGCTGATGGTCAAACCGAACGGACTGTTCGGTGAAAAGCTCCGTAAAAAGGTCTGAAAGACAAGCATGCGTTTCATCTTCAAGACCTCGTACGCGCAAGACATCCGCCTGGCCAAACACGGCGGCCACGTGTTCTGGTACAGCCTGTTGGGCCTGGCGCTGGTCGCCGCGCCCTGGGTCGCGCCCGAGTACTGGCTGGCGCAGCTCACCTTTGTGCTTATCTACTCCATCGTGGGCCTGGGGCTGATGCTGCTGGCGGGTTTCACGGGGCTGTTCTCGCTCGGGCACGCGGCCTTTCTGGGCGTGGGGGCGTACACGCAGGCCGTGCTCACGGGCATGGGCTGGCCGTTTGCGCTGTCGCTGGCCTGCGCGGCAGGGCTGTCGGCCGCCGTGGGCGTGGTGGTGGGCCTGCCCGCGCTGCGCGTCAAGGGCATCTACCTGGGCATGGCCACGCTGTCGTTTGGCTTCATCGTCGAAGAGGTGTTTGCGCGCTGGGAGTCGGTGACGGGCGGCAATTCCGGCAAGCACCTGGTGCCACCGCAGATCGGCGGCTATGCGTTCGAGACCACGGAGTCGTTCTACTTCTTGTGCCTCGTCATCACCGTGGTCTGCACGCTGGCCATCCTGAACCTGCTGCGTTCGCCCACAGGGCGCGCGTTTGTCGCCATCCGCGATTCAGAGATATCGGCGCAGAGCATGGGCATCCACCTCGCGCGCTACAAGACGCTGTCGTTCTCGCTGTCGGCCGCGCTGGCGGGCATCGGCGGCGCACTGTATGCCCACAAGCTGCAGTTCATCTCGCCCGACCAGTTCAACATCCTGCAGTCCATCGACCTGCTGCTCATGATCGTGATTGGCGGCCTGGGCTCGGTGCACGGGGCGTTCCTGGGCGCGATCTTCCTGATCTCGATGCCGCAGCTCATCTCGCTCAGCAAGGATTGGCTGCCCGCTGCCATCGGCCAGGCGCCTGGGCTGCAAGCGGTTGTGTATGGCGCGGTGCTCATTGCCTTTGTGCTGTTCGAGCCCATGGGCCTGTACGGCCGCTGGCTCAAGGTGCGCACCTGGCTGCAGATGTTCCCGTTCTACCGCCAGGGCATGTTCAAGCGGCAGAAGTCCTTTCAAAAATCCGACAGGTTGAAATGACTGCGATGACCAACGAAGTCCTGCTTTCGGCCCAGAATCTCAGCGTACGCTTTGGCGGTGTGCTGGCCGTCAACAACGTGAGCTTTGACGTGCGGCGTGGCGAGGTGTTCACCCTCATCGGCCCCAACGGCGCGGGCAAGACCACGGTGTTCAACCTCATCAGCCGCATCTACACGCCCACCACCGGCACCATTGCCTATGCAGGCCCGGGCGGCGCCATGCTGCCGCTGACCGACCAGCCCCCCCACAAGGTGGCCAGCCTGGGCATTGCGCGCACCTTCCAGAACATCGAGCTGTTTGAACACGCGAGCGTTTTGCACAACCTGCTGATTGGCCGCCACACGCAGCAGCACAGCAGCCTGTGGGCCGAGATGTTCTTCACCCGCAAGGTGCGCGAAGGGGAAATCCTGGCGCGCGAAAAGGCCGAGCAGATCATCGACTTTCTCGACCTGCAGCACTACCGCGACACCATGGTGGCGGGCCTGCCCTACGGCGTGCGCAAGGTGGTGGAGCTGGCCCGCGCGCTGTGCACCGAGCCAAAGCTGCTGCTGCTCGACGAGCCTTCGTCTGGACTGAACGTGGAGGAGACCGACGACATGGCCTTCTGGATCCAGGACATCCAGCATGAACTGGGCATCACGGTGCTGATGGTGGAACACGACATGTCGCTGGTCTCCAAGGTGTCTGACCGCGTGCTGGCCATGAACCAGGGCGAGGTGGTGGCCATGGGCACACCGCGCGAAGTGCAGACACACCCTGGCGTGGTGGAAGCCTACCTGGGCACGATCGACGATGTGAGCAATCTGCGCCGCCCGGCAGGTTCCAGCATGGGAGTCCGCACATGAGCGCCGTGCTGGCCGCAACCACCCCGTCCGCTGTGGCCGCAGCGGACCAGCCCCTGCTGCGCCTGCAGAACGTGGAGAGCGCCTACGGTCCCATCAAGGCCATCCGGGGCGTGAGCCTGCAGGTGCGGCGCGGCGAGATCGCCGCCGTGCTGGGCAGCAACGGCGCGGGCAAGACCACCATCCTCAAGACCATCAGCGGCATCATCGACCCGCGCAAGGGCTCCATCGAGTTCCAGGGCACCGACATCACCGCCAACGACCCGGCCGCCATCGTACGCCGGGGCCTGATGCATGTGCCTGAGGGGCGCGAGGTGTTCCCCCTGCTCTCGGTGCGCGACAACCTGCTCATGGGTGCCTACACACGCGCCGACAAGGATGGCGTGGCGCGCGACATCGAAACCGTGTTCGGCTACTTCCCCATCCTGAAGGAACGCGCCGCGCAGGACGCGGGCCTGCTCTCGGGCGGGCAGCAGCAGATGCTGGCCATCTCGCGCGCGCTCATGGCTGCGCCCGAGCTGATCCTGCTGGACGAGCCCAGCCTGGGCCTCAGTCCGAAGCTCACCAAGGAGATCTTCGAGATCGTGGTGCGCATCAACCGCGAGCGCGGTACCACCATCCTGCTGGTGGAGCAGAACGCCAATATGGCGCTCAACGCATCGGACTACGGCTATGTGCTGGAGAACGGCCGCATCGTGATGGAAGACAGCTGCGAGCGCTTGCGCGAGAAGGACGACATCAAGGAGTTCTACCTCGGCATGAAGGATGAAGGCGTGCGCGGTGAGCGCAGGTGGAAAAAGAAGAAAACATGGCGATGAGGACAACATGAGCAATCTCTGGGACCTCGATCACATCCAGCCCGCAGGCACCGACGTGCTGGCAGGCGACACCATCGCCGCCATGTTCTGGAACGCCGTGGCCGAGCGTGGCCCGCGCGTTTGGATGCGCCAGAAGGAGCTGGGCATCTGGAAGAGCTGGACCTGGGACCAGACGGCCGAGGCTGTGCGCGAGATCGCGGGCGGCCTGATGTCACTGGGGTTTGCGCCGGGTGAGTGCGCATCCATCCTGTCCAACACCAACATCGAATGGGTACTGGCCGACCTGGCCGTGCTGAGCTGCGGCGGCGTGGCCAACGGCATCTACCCCACCGACGCTGCCGCGCAGGTGCACTACCTGAGCGAAGACTCGCGCACCACGGTGTTGTTTGTGGAGGACGACGAGCAGCTCGACAAGGCGCTGGAGGTGCGCGGCCAGTTGCCGCTGCTGCGCAAGATCGTCGTGTTCGACATGGAGGGCCTGCGCGGCCTGAACGACCCCGATGTGCTGAGCCTGGCGAACCTGCGCGAGCTGGGCCGCGCCTGGAACGCCCAGCACCCCGATGCGCTGATGCAGCGCGTCAAGGCCTGCCGCCCCGACGATGTGGCCATCCTGGTCTACACCTCGGGCACCACCGGCAAGCCCAAGGGCGCCATGCACACACACGCCGCACTCACCTACACCGTGCGCGGCTACAACACGCTGATATCGCGCAGCGAGGCGGACGAGACCATGTGTTTTCTGCCGCTGTGCCACATTGCCGAGCGCATGGGCGGCGAGTACTTCTCGCTCTACACCGGCGCGCGCCTGAACTTTGTGGAGAACCCCGACACCGTGCCCGAGAACGTGCGCGAGATCGCGCCCACGGTGTTCACGGCCGTGCCGCGCGTGTGGGAGAAGTTCTACTCCGGCGTGATGATTGCCCTGAAGGAATCCACGCGGCTGCAGCAGGCGGCCTATGCCTGGTCCATCGGCGTCGGCACACGCATTGCCGACCTGGTGCTGGCGGGCCAGCCGGTGGGCGGGTTGCTGAAGCTGCAGTTCCAGCTGGCGCGCTGGCTGGCACTCAACAACGTGCGCAAGCTCATCGGCATCCACCGCGCGCGTTTTCTCGTCACCGGCGCCGCGCCCATCTCGCCCGAGCTGGTGAAGTGGTACCTGGCACTGGGTGTGCCCATGCTGGAGGTATGGGGCATGACCGAAACCTGCGGCGCCGCCACCGGCGTGCCTGCAACGCGCATCAAGCCCGGCTCCATCGGCCCGGCCGCCAGCTACAACGAGGTGCGCATCGACCCCGCCACGGGCGAGATCCTGGTGCGCGGCCCCAACGTGTTCAAGGGCTACCTCAACCTGCCTGAAAAGACCGCCGAAACCATCGACGCCGACGGCTGGCTGCACACGGGCGATGTGGGCGCCATCGACGCCGACGGCTACCTGCGCATCACCGACCGCATGAAGGACATCATCATCACGGCGGGTGGCAAGAACATCACGCCCAGCGAGCTGGAGAACGAACTCAAGTTCAGCCCCTACGTGACCGACGCCGTGGTGATTGGCGACAAGCTGCCCTACCTCACGGTGATCATCATGATCGACCAGGAGAACGTGGAGAAGTTTGCGCAGGACCACGACGTGCCCTTCAGCAACTACGCCAGCCTGACCCGTGCGCGCGAGGTGCAGGATTTGATCCAGGCCGAAATCGACCGTGTGAATGCCAAGTTCGCCCGCGTGGAGCAGATCAAGAAGTTCTTCCTGCTCGACACCCAGCTCACGGCCGAGGATGAAGAGCTGACGCCCACCATGAAGCTCAAGCGCAAGCTGGTGCAGCAAAAGTACGCCCCCCAGATCGAGGCCATGTACCGGTAGGCGCGCGCGGCACGCAAACCCAACCAAACCCAAACCAACCCCGTCAGGATAGGGAAAGTGCTGGTGCCCCACCCCGGGCATCGTTCTATAACGAGCGATCGTTTTTGTTTCGATCCAACCGAAGGAGACGTGCCATGAAGTTTCATCACATCGCCGCGCTGGCCCTCGTGGCCATGGCCGGTGCCTCCGCCCAAGCCCAGCCCAGCCAGGGCGTGAGCAAGGACACCATCACGCTGGGCTCCATCCAGGATCTTTCCGGCCCGCTGGCAGGGTTTGGCAAGCAGGTGCGGCTGGGCATGATGCTGCGCGTGGACGAAGCCAACGAGCAGGGCGGCATCAATGGCCGCAAGCTGGACCTGAAGGTGGAAGATTCAGGCTACGACCCCAAGAAAGCCGTGCTGGCCGCACAGAAGCTGGTCAACCAGGACAAGATTTTCATCATGGTGGGCCACATCGGCACGGCCCAGAATCTGGCGGCCATGCCCGTGCAGTTCAGCAAGAACGTGATCAACTTCTTCCCCATCACCGCCGCGCGGGAAATGTACGAGCCCTTCCACAAGCTCAAGTATTCGTTTGCCGCCACCTACTACGACCAGATCCGCCTGGCCGCACCCAAGCTCATCAAGGAAAAAGGCGCCAAGAAGATCTGCACCATCTACCAGGACGATGAGTTCGGCCTGGAAGTGATGCGCGGCGGCGAAGCCGCGCTCAAGTCCATCGGCATGGAGTTCGCCGAGAAGACCTCGTACAAGCGCGGCGCTACCGATTTTTCGTCGCAGGTCGCCAAGATGAAGTCTTCGGAATGCGACTTCGTGATCCTGGGCACCATCATTCGCGAGACCATCGGCACGATTGGCGAGGCGCGCAAGACGGGCTTCAACCCCACCTTCCTGGGCTCCAGCGCTGCCTACACCGACCTCATCCACAAGCTGGGCGGCAAGCCCATGGACGGCCTGTACGCCACCATGACGGTGCAGCACCCCTACCTGGACGAGGCCAGCCAGCCCATCCGCTTCTGGGCCAACAAGTACAAGACCAAGTTCAACGAAGACCCCACCGTCTTCTCGGTCTATGGCTACAACGCGGTCGATGCCTTCATCAAGGCGGCACAGAAGGCGGGCCCCAACCTGAGCACCGACAGCTTCATCAAGGCCATGGACACGATGGTGATTCCACCCGACATGTTCGGCAGCGCCGAAGCCACCTTTGGCCCGCAAAAGCGCCTGGGCAGCGACCTCTCGCGCCTGTCACAGATCACCGACAGCAAGTGGAAGGTGGTGTCGGACTACGTCAAGCCATGAGGACCTGAGCGCCCTCACCCCAGCCGCCTTCGGGCGGCTTTTTGCATTTCAGGGGGTGCGTTCCGGCGGCGTCGATGGCAAAATGATTTTAACCAAGCAGTAACTTTGCATAAATAGGATCGAGCAGCACCATGATCGAACGCACCCTCTTCCAGCCCGACCACCAGGCCTTTGCCGACAGCTTCCGCCGCTTTATCGAGAAAGAGGTGACGCCCCACCACGCCGACTGGGAAGACCAGGGCTATGTGGCGCGCGAGGTGTGGAGCCAGGCGGGCGCCAACGGCTTTCTGTGCATGAGCCTGCCCGAGGAATACGGCGGCGCCGGGGCCGACAAACTGTATTCGGTGGCGCAGATGGAAGAGCTGGCGCGTGCAGGCACCACCGGCATAGGCTTTGGTCTGCACAGCGAGATCGTGGCGCCGTACATCCTGCACTACGGCACCGAGGCACAAAAGCGCAAGTACCTGCCGCAGATGGCCAGCGGCGCCGTGGTGGGCGCCATCGCCATGAGCGAGCCTGCTGCGGGCAGCGACCTGCAGGGCATCAAGACCACGGCCATCAAGAGTGCAGATGGATCGCACTACGTGCTCAACGGCAGCAAGACCTTCATCACCAACGGCTGGCATGCCGACCTGGTGATCGTGGTCGCCAAGACCGACCCGGCCGCAGGTGCCAAGGGCACCAGCCTGTTGTTGGTCGAACGCGGCATGCCCGGCTTTGAAAAGGGCCAGCGCCTCAAGAAGATGGGCATGAAGGCGCAAGACACCTCCGAGCTGTTCTTCAACGACGTGAAGGTGCCCGCCGAGAATCTGCTGGGCGGGCCCGCCATGGAAGGGCGCGGCTTCATCTGCCTGATGGAGCAGCTGCCATGGGAGCGCCTGCAGATCGCCATCACCGCCGTGGCTGCGGCCCAGGCCGCGATTGACTGGACGCTGGACTACGTCAAAGAGCGCAAGGTCTTCGGCCAGCCCGTCGCATCGTTCCAGAACACCCGCTACACCCTGGCCGAACTGCAAACCGAGGTGCAGGTGGCCCGCGTGTTTGTGGACAAATGCTGCGAGCTGATCGTGAAAGACCAACTCGACACCCAGACCGCCAGCATGGCCAAGTACTGGACGACCGATCTGCAGTGCAAGGTGATGGACGAATGTGTGCAGCTATTCGGCGGCTACGGCTATATGTGGGAATACCCCATCACCCGCGCCTACGCCGACGCGCGCGTGCAGCGCATCTACGGCGGCACCAACGAGATCATGAAAGAAGTCATCTCACGCGGCATGGGCCTGCCAGCGCGTTGATGCTCCATTTTTTATAGCTATCAGCGCTTGATGGACGCGCGCAAACGGCCAATTTCATTCAAATCTGGAGACCACACCATGACCGAAGCCTATGTTTTCGACGCGCTGCGCACCCCGCGCGGCAAGGGCAAGAAGGACGGCACCCTGCACGAGGTCAAGCCCATCGACTTGCTGGTGGGCCTGCTGACTGAGTTGCAGGCGCGCCACCGCTTTGATACCGCAGCGGTGGACGATGTGGTCATGGGCATCGTCTCACCCGTGGGCGAGCAGGGCTCGGTTTTACCGAAGGTGGCGGCGCTCAAGGCCGGGTGGGACTTTCGCTGCGCGGGTGTGCAGGTCAACCGCTTCTGCGCCTCGGGCCTCGAAGCCGTGAACCTGGCCGCGCAGAAGGTGCGCAGCGGCTGGGAAGACCTGGTGGTGGCGGGCGGCGTGGAGAGCATGAGCCGCGTGCCCATTGGCTCCGACGGCGGCGCCTGGGCGCAAGACCCGGAGACCAACTCCGCCACGCTGTTCGTGCCCCAGGGCATCGGCGCCGACCTGATCGCCACGCTGGACGGATACACCCGCGCCGACGTGGACGCCTTCGCGCTCGAATCCCAACGCCGCGCCACCGCTGCGCGCGCAGCGGGCTACTTCAAGAATTCGGTCGTACCCGTGCGCGACTTCATCGGCCAGACCATCCTGGCGGAAGACGAATTCATCAAACCCAAGACCACGCTGGAGGGCCTGGGTGCCCTCAAGCCCTCGTTCGAGCAACTGGGCGGCATGGGCTTTGACGCCGTGGCGCTGCAGCGCTACCCGCAGGTGGAGCGCATCCACCATGTGCACCACGCGGGCAACTCATCGGGCATTGTGGACGGCGCAGCCGCCGTGCTGATCGGCAACGAGGCCGCCGCCAAGGCACATGGCCTCACACCGCGCGCACGCATCGTGGCCACGGCGCTCAGCGGCGCCGACCCCACCATCATGCTCACCGGCCCCGTGCCCGCTGCCAAGAAGGCGCTGGCCCGCGCGGGCATGACCATTGACCAGATCGACCTGTTCGAAGTGAACGAGGCCTTTGCCGCCGTGCCCATGCGCTTCATGCGCGAGCTTGGCGTACCGCACGACAAGGTCAACGTGAACGGCGGCGCCATCGCCATGGGCCACCCGCTGGGCGCCACGGGCGCCATGATCCTCGGCACCCTGATTGACGAACTGCACCGCCGGGGCCAGCGCTATGGCCTGGCCACGCTGTGCGTGGGCGGCGGCATGGGCATTGCCACCATCGTTGAACGTATCTGAACGGGCAGGAGACAAGAACATCATGCAAACCATCCGCTACGAACTCATCCCCGCCCAGGGCACCGAAGGTCAGGTCGCCGTCATCACGTTTGACGAAACCAACTCCCCCGTCAACACCATGTGCCGCCAGTGGCAGCAAGAGCTGGGCGAGGTCACCGCCCAAGTGCTGGGCGACCGCGAACGCCTGGGCGCCGCGCTCAAAGGCATCGTGCTCGCATCGGCCAAGACCAGCTTCTTTGCCGGTGCCGACCTCAAGGCCACCATGCGCCTCACACCCGCCGATGCACCCAACGCGTTTGG
Source organism: Acidovorax sp. GW101-11A03 (assembly GCF_059424825.1). Lineage (NCBI taxonomy): Bacteria > Pseudomonadati > Pseudomonadota > Betaproteobacteria > Burkholderiales > Comamonadaceae > Acidovorax > Acidovorax sp. GW101-11A03. The sequence continues at coordinate 56,476 of NZ_JBWKZU010000029.1, forward strand.
CGAGATCGAGCGCATGAAGAAGCACTTCCGCACGCTCGAAACCCTGGGCATCCCCGTGGTGGCCTGCCTCAACGGCGCGGCGCTGGGTGGCGGCTGGGAAGTCGCCCTGGTGGCCCACTACCGCATCGCCGTGGCCGACCCCAAGATCCAGTTCGGTTTGCCCGAGGTCACGCTGGGCCTGATGCCGGGCGCCACCGGCGTGACCAAGATGACGCGCCTGCTGGGCCTGATGGGCGCGCAGCCCTACATCCTGGAAGGCAAGCTCTTCAACCCCGCCGAAGCGCTGGAGCTGCAACTGGTGCACGAGCTGGTGGCTACGCGCGAGCAACTGCTGCCCGCCGCCCTGGCCCACATCGCCACCCACCCGCACGCCGTGCAGCCGTGGGACGATAAGAATTACAAAATGCCCGGCGGCACACCCGCCAACCCCAAGATCGCTGGCGCCCTCACCGTGGCGCCCGCCATGCTCAAGAAGACCACGCGCGGCCGCTACCCCGCGCCCGAGGCGGCGCTGGCCGCCATGGTCGAAGGCGCCATGGTGGACTACGACACCGCCCTGCGCATCGAAAGCCGCTACCTCGCCCGCCTGATGACCGGCCCCGTGGCGCGCAACATGATCAACACGTTCTTCTTCGACATGAACGCGATCAAGAGCGGCAAGTCGCGCCCGGGCTCAGCCCCACGCTACAAGCCGCAAAAGGTCGGCATCCTGGGCGCTGGCATGATGGGCGCGGGCATCGCCTGGGCCCAGGCCAGCCGGGGCATCGCCACCGTGCTCAAGGACGTGAGCGCGGAGAAGGCCGAGGCCGGCAAGGCCTACAGCGCCAAGCTCACCCAGGCCCGCGTGGACAAGGGCCGCATGACGGCCGAAGCGCAGCAGGCGCTGCTCTCGCGCATCACGCCCACCGCCAGCGCGGCCGACCTGGCGGGCTGCGACCTCATCATCGAAGCCGTGTTTGAAAACCGCGACCTCAAGGCCAAAGTCACACAAGAGGCCGAGCCGCAGCTGGCGCCCGGCGGCTTCTTTGCCAGCAACACCTCCACCCTGCCCATCAGCGGCCTGGCCACGGCCAGCAGCCGGCCCGAGAAGTTTGTCGGCATTCACTTCTTCAGCCCCGTGGACAAGATGAAGCTGGTGGAGATCATTCGCGGCAAACAGACGGACGACGAAACCGTGGCCCGCGCGTTCGACTACGTGCAGGCCCTGGGCAAGGTGCCCATCGTGGTCAACGACTCACGCGGCTTCTACACCAGCCGCACCTTCGGCACCTTTGTGATGGAAGGCGCCGCCATGCTGGGCGAAGGCATCCCCGCCGCCGCCATTGAAAACGCCGCCATGCAGGCCGGCCTGCCCGTAGGCCCGCTGGCAGTGCTGGACGAAACCGCACTGACCTTGAGCGTGCACGTGCTGGACCAGACCCGCGCCGACTACTCGGCCGAAGGCAAGACCTACACCGCCACACCTGGCGAGCTGCTGGTGGAGCGCATGGTCAAGGAGTTGAAGCGCCCCGGCCGCGCGGGTGGCGGCGGCTTTTATGACTACCCCGCAGGCGCCAAGAAGCACCTGTGGCCGGAGCTGAAACCCCTGTTCGAAAAGCCCGGCGTGAAATGGAGCGTGCAGGAGATCCAGGACCGCCTGCTCTACCGCCAGGCCATCGAGACTGCGCGTTGCCTGGCCGAGGGTGTGCTGACCAGCGTGCATGACGCGAACATTGGGTCGATCTTTGGGATTGGGTTTCCGGCGTGGACGGGGGGGGCGATGCAGTTTATTTATGGAACTGGGGTGGAGGCGTTCCTTCAGCGTGCGAAAGAGTTGTCAGCGTGTTTCGGACAGGGCTTTACCGTAAGTGAAAACCTAGCTTCAACTCTCGAACAATACCGCCCTAGTTATTGATGTAAATGATGGGCAGACTCAGAGCCACTACTTAGATATCCAAAACCGTACGAGAAAAGATCTCTGCCGACATCTTTTCCGTCCCTACATTAGTTAGAGGATGGAAATCCGACACATCGTCCAATAGATCAAACCCGGCTGGGATAGGCGCTTCAATAGCCAAGAGCAGCTTCATATCCAAGGGGGCGTCATGGTTGACTCTTTGAATGGTTAGCCTCACATCTTGTGGGGCACGATCCAAGAGACGTCCAATGCCTTTGCAATAGTAGCGGGGCACATAGCCAACAAGTACGGTTGTCTGTTCAACGGTACGGATGGCGAGGGCGCCTCCATCCTTCTCGTTCTGAACATCCTTCATCAGAACCAACGGGGCGCCATCTCTTTGCTCATAGAGCAACTGAATAGATGCTGCTGGTAGATACCTCAGGCCTCTAGGGAAAAATCTCAGTCGAAGCGTCTCACCGTCAGAGACTGGAGGCGCAACCAACTCAAAACTGTCTGTTGCACGTGCTCCTCCAGAAATGGCGAGTACCTCAAGAAGATTTTTTGGTGCGCTCTCCAGCCCTAGCCATCTCAGGTAGTCGCGATACTCTGGACGAGATTTGGCGATCAACCTATTCGCAAAAAATGGGAAGAGCCCACTAGAGTGGTAAATCTTATCGAGGGCTTGCATGCGACCGAAGCCGACAAACCCAGGCACTCGAGTCGCGCCTTGTGTATAGCGGAGCTCATACCCCTCACTTAACTGCGTGAGTTCCGCGACAGGCACCCACTCGCGCGAATCTAAGTTCTGAGCAGCAACGAAAAGACGGTTCATGAAAAAAAAGCCTGCAAAATTCGATGACGATTCAGTAGAAGCAACTGGCTGGTGAAAATTCTTGCTGGCTCGGACATCCAGTCACCAGGAACTTTTCGAACGATTGACTCTATTTGAGCATCGTCTATTGCACGCAAACGTTCGCACCACTCTGTAGCGGCAGCAGGACTTTGACTTGCCGCTTGCAGAAAGGCATCAAGCGTAAACAAGGCTGGAACTTTCCCTTGTGCTCCAGCGGGAAAGAATCCGCTTCGAGCTTGGCAGACAAACCTGGAGATATGGCGAGGCAAATCTTTGGTGGTCAGCCTTTCCAATCTCCGCGCATCAGGCTCGTTGCGGGCCATGCTCGAACCGTGATCAAAGCTTGGTGACAGAAAGAGATTGCCATCATTCATTCTCAGCACGCCCCAGTTCTCATCGTGCCGATCCTGATTCGCAATCCACGCGTCGAACATGAGATAGCCAATAAAAAAATCAAGGGCGGTTTGAAGCCTGGGTGATGTCGCCCAGCCATAAGGAGCACCCAGAAAATCTGTGCTACTCCTGAAGTAAGCAAGGACGCGCCGTAGGGTGTGGCTACTGTTCCTATACGCTCCACCGTCACGAGACGCATAGTCAGTGGTGAAGGAGGCTAGAAGTTCGTTGCCATGGATCACACGAGCACCACGATCTACAAGTGACCTTGTAATTACTCCTGACCGACCTTCATAGCGAGCAAATTCATAATTTGCATGGGGCAAATGAAGACTGCGGGCGAGTTCGCATGCGATCTTCTCCGCCCAATTCTCTCCCGTATTTGGACGCCCCTCTTTGAAAAGGGTCATACCGAAAGTCGGGTCTTGATACCAGAACTTGTATTTCGTCCCAAGCGGTTCAGTCGATTGAGCGGCCCCTTGAGGAATTTCATGGATGTCAAACACGCTCCAAGTCTACAGACTTGGGGGACTATGAGCGCGAAACTCAGACCAACCTACGCAAGCCCCAACATCCCCCGCGCCTCCTGCGGCGAAGCCACCTCCCGCCCCGCGTTGCGCGCGTACTCCGCCAACTGCTCAATCAACGGCCCGTTCGAATCTGCCTTGGTCCCATCCGGAAGATAGAACGTATCTTCCAGCCCCGTGCGCAAATGCCCGCCCAGTTCGGCCACGCGCTGGTGCACGGGCCAGATCTCGCTGCGGCCGATGACGGTGGCTTGCCAGGGGGCGTCCTTGATCTTGAGCTTGAGCAGGATGGGCAGCAGGTCAGGGTCGGCCGGCATGCCGGATTCGACGCCCATCACGAAGTTGTATTCGGGCAGGCGCTCGGTGTACATGCCAGTCTGCACATACATCTCCACGCAGCGCACGATGCCCACGTCGAAGCACTCGAACTCGGGCAGCGTGCCGGTTTCCAGCATCACGTCAATGAAGTCCTTGACCTTGGCGGGCTGGTTGTCGAACAGCATGGGGGGCCAGGCCCAGGTTCCGTTGCTGCGCACCTTCAGGTAGTTGAGCGAGCCGGCGTTGCACGCGGCCATCTCGGGGCGGGTGGCGCGCAGGCAATCCAGCGGGCCCTGGTAGTTGGGGCCGACCACGCCGGTGGTCTGGTTGATGATCAAACCCGGGCAGGCCTCGCGCATGGCCTGCACGCAGTCGCGCGCCACCTGAGGGTCCCAGCTGGGCAGGTGGCCCTTGCCGGGCTCCTGGTTGCGAAAGTGCACATGGACCACGGCAGCGCCAGCGTCGTAGGCGCGGCGGGCTTCTCTCGCCAACTGCTCGGGCGTGACGGGCACGTGGTGCTGGCCGGGGTCGGTCAGCACGCCGGTGACGGCGCAGGTGATGATGGCTTTGTTGCCGTGGTCAGTGCTTTGCATGGTGGCTGTCCCCTTCATTCAAATGCCGAGCTGTTTCGCAGCCAGGTCTTTCATGATTTCTTCCGCACCGCCGCCGATCATCATGACCTTGACCTCGCGGTAGATGCGCTCGCTGACGGTGCCGCGCATGAAGCCCATGCCGCCCAGGATCTGCACGGCCTGGTCGGCGCAGAACTGCATGGTTTGGGTGGCGTGGTTCTTGAGCAGGCACACCTGCGCGACCCACTCGGGACCGGTGCGCCCCGCGTCGGCCTGCGCGGCCACGGACTCGCACCACGCGGCGGTGGACTGGATGCGCATCTGCATGTCCACCAGCTTGTGGCGGATGACCTGGTGCTCGACCAGCGCGGCGCCAAAGGTCTTGCGCTGGCGGGCCCAGCCCAGGGCCTCGTCGTAGCAGGCCTCGGCAAAGCCCAGGGCCGATGCAGCCAGGCCAAAACGCTCGCCGTTGAAGTTGGCCATGATGATGCGAAAGCCCGCGCCCTCTTCGCCCAGCAGGTAGCGGGCGGGCACACGGACGTTGTCAAAACGCAGGTGGGCAGTGTCGGAGCAGAGCCAGCCCATCTTGTCGAGCTTGCTGCGCGACAGGCCTGCGCTGTGGCCGGAGATGAGCAGCATGGAGATGCCTGCGCTGCCCTTGCTTCCCGGCTCGCCGGTGCGCACCGCCACGGTGATCCAGTCCGCGCGCATGCCCGACGTGATGAACACCTTTTCGCCGTTGACGATGTAGTCATCGCCCTCGCGCCGCGCGGTGGTCTTGAGCTGGGCTACGTCGGACCCGCCCCCGGGTTCGGTAATCGCCAGTGCGGCAATCTGCTCGCCCGCCAGCACGGGCGGGATGACCTCGGCACGCACCGCGTCGCTGCCATGCGCCAGCACGGGCGGCAGGCCGATGTTGTGCGAGAACAGGCTGGCCAGCACGCCACCGCTGGCGCCGTGGCGGCTGAGCGCTCGCCACAGCGGCAGGCGCAGCTGGTAGCTGGCGGGCGTGCCGCCGTACTGCTCGGGGTAGCCCAAGCCCAGCAGGCCCAGGTCGGCTGCGCGGCGGTACAGGCTGCGAGGGAATTCACCGGCCGCGTCCCACGCGTCCACATGCGGCGCGATCTCGGCGCGGGCAAAGCGGGTGACGGTGTCGGTGAGCGCGGTGCGGTCTTCTTCGCTCACTGAGGTCGCATTGGACGTGGCGTTCATGCTGGCGCTCCTTGCGTGGCGGGTGCAAAGCGGGCCAGCACCTGGCCGGGCGACACCTGCTGGCCGGGCGCTACCAGCAGCTCGGCCACCGTGGCGGCTGCGGGGCTGGCCAGGCTGTGTTCGAGCTTCATGGATTCGATGACCACCACCGTGTCGCCCGCCGCCAGCACCTGGCCTGCGGCCACGGGCAGCGCGACCACCTTGCCGTTGAAGGGTGCGCGTAACTCCGTCGCACCGCCCGCCGCACCCGCGCGCGCAGCGGGTTCCCACGATGCGTCTTCGACCCAGCCGTCCACACCGCCGGTTTGCCAGTGCCAGCGCCTCGGGCCCACCGCCACGCAGTGCACGCCGCGCTGGGGCAGTTGCAGCGTGGTGACCGTGGTGGTGGCGGGGTCTGCCCCAGCCTGCTCTACCTGCAGCCGCCCGCCGCCCAGCTCGCGCACGGCCACGGCGTGCACCTGGCCCTGGTGGCGCAGGCGCAGGGGGCGGGACAGCGCACAGGGCAGACTTTGCGCTGGGTTTGAAGAAAAAATAGCCTCCAGCGCAGATGGGACAAGCGCGAGCAGCTCTTTTTTCAATAGCATTTCCTGCACGTCTGCCGCGCGCTCCGCCAGAAACGGCACCAGCGCATGCCCGCTGGCAAACACCGGGTGTTGCAGGCAGGCCGCGAGAAACGCGCGGTTTGTCGGCAGGCCCATGACCCGCGTTTCGTTCAGCGCGCGCACCAGCGCAGCGATGGCCTCGGCCCGCGTGGGGGCGTGCACGATGAGCTTGCCCAGCATGGCGTCGTAGTGGGGCGTGACCTCTGCCCCCTCCTCCAGCGCGTGGTCAAAGCGCAGCGCGCCCGGCGCAGCCCGTTCAAACGCGGTGGCCGGAGGTGCGCTGAACTGCAGCACACGGCCGGTGTGGGGGCGGAAATGTGCGTCTTCGGCGCACAGGCGCACTTCGATGGCGTGGCCTTGCAGATGCACCTCATCTTGCGTGAGCGGCAGCGGCTCACCCCGCGCCACGCGGATTTGCCATTCCACCAGGTCCAGCCCCGTGAGCGCTTCGGTCACCGGATGCTCCACCTGCAGGCGGGTGTTCATCTCCATCAAGAAGAATTCAGCCCCATCCAGAAGGAATTCCACCGTGCCCGCACCCACATAGCCAGCGGCCTGCGCCAGCGCCACAGCGCAGGCGCCCATGCGCTCGCGCAGCGCGGCGTCCACGGCGGGGCTGGGGGACTCTTCAATGATCTTTTGGTGACGGCGCTGTACCGAGCAATCGCGCTCGCCCAGGTGGATGCACGCGCCGTGAGCGTCGGCAAAGATCTGCACCTCCACATGGCGCGGCTGCAACAGCGCGCGTTCGATCAGCAAGTCGCCACAGCCAAAGCCCACCAGTGCTTCGGACCGGGCGCTGGCGAGCGCGGCGGGCAACTGCGACAGGTCGGTGACCAGGCGCATGCCGCGCCCTCCTCCACCTGCCACGGCCTTGACCATGAGGGGGGTGCCGATGCGCGCGGCCTCGGCGGCAAAACGCTCGTCGCTCTGATCGTCGCCCGCATAGCCGGGCAGGCAGGGCACGCCGTGCGCATGGGCCAGAGCCTTGGCCCCCGACTTGCTGCCCAGCCCGCGGATGGCGCCGGGCGGCGGGCCGATCCAGGTCAGGCCCGCATCGACCACGGCCTGGGCAAAGTCCGCGTTCTCGCTGAGGAAGCCATAGCCGGGGTGCACCGCATCTGCGCCGGTGGCTCGGGCGGCGGCCAGCAGCTTGTCGGTGCTCAGGTAGGTGTCGGCGCTGGCCGCTCCGCCCAACGCTACGGCCTGGGTGGCCTCGCGCACGTGTTGGGCGTTGGCGTCGGGGTCGGAGTAGACGGCAACCGTTTCGATGCCCACGCGGTGGGCGGTGTGAATCACCCGGCGGGCGATTTCGCCGCGATTGGCGATCAGTATCTTTTTCATAGGCTGTGCCCTCGCTGCTCCATCGCCCGCCTGCACGCTTCGCGTGCGCGGGCAATTTGCTTCGCCATGCCTGCGGCATGAACGCCGCGATTGGCGATCAGTATCTTTTTCATGGCTTCGCACTCCAGGGCGGCGCCTTGCGCGCAGCAAACGCCGCCAGCCCTTGCGGCGCTTCGGGGCCACGCAGCGCTTGCGAAAAAGCAATTGCCGCTTCATCCAGCAGCGCGGGCAACGGCGTTTCTGCTTGGGCCAGCAACAAACGTTTGGTAGCGGCCACGGCCTGCGGCGCTGCGGCGGCGTGGCGTGCGATGGCTGCCTGCAAAGCGGCATTCATGTCGCCCTCCACCAGGTCATCGACCAGACCCAAGCGCTGGGCGGCAGCAGCATCCCAGCGCTCGCCGGTCAGCAAACACCGCCGCGCAGCAGACGGGCCAAGGCGCCTGACCACAAAGGGCGCGATCTGCGCAGGCACGATGCCCAACGTGACCTCGGGCGTGGCGAACTGCGCGCCGCTGTGTGCCAGCACCTGATCAGCGCAGCACACCAGACCAAAGCCGCCACCCATCGCAGCACCTTCGACCGCCACGATGAGCCACTGCGGCAACGCACACAGGGCCTGCAGCAACGCGCCAAAGCGGCGGTTCAGGGGCACCAGCGGGTCGGCTTCGCCGGCCGCCAGGGGCTGGCCGATGGTCTTGGCAAAGCCGCCCAGGCTTCCGCCCGCACAGAAGTGCCCACCGGCACCTCGTAGCACCACGCCACGCAAGACGGCATCGGCCGCTGCCCGTTCGCACGCGGCCAGCAGGGCGTCCACCATGGCTTCGGACAGCGCATTGCGGCTGGCCGGGTCGTTGAGCGTCCAGGTTTCCACGCTGCCGCTGGCCAGCGGCGCGCGGTCGATCAACAGCGAATCAGCCATGTCAGTGAGCGGGCCGCTTGGCGATGCCCATGAGCTTGGACAGGATGCCCAGCATCACTTCGTCCGCACCGCCGCCAATCGACGCCAGCCGCCCGTCGCGGTACATGCGCGAGACCTTGTTCTCGAGCGTAAAGCCCATGCCGCCCCAGAACTGCAGGCATGTGTCGGGCACCTCTCGGTTCAGGCGGCCGGCCTTGAGCTTGGCCATGCTGGCCAGCTCCAGCACGTCCTGCCCGTTCACATACAGGTCGCAGGCGCGGTAGGTGAGTGCGCGCAGGGCCTCGACCTCGGTCTTGAGCTCGGCCAGCTTGAACTGCACCCACTGCTGGTCGGCCAGCGTGCTGCCAAACAGCTTGCGCTCCTGCGCGTAGTCGATGGTCCACTGGATGCAGTGGTTCAGCGATTCGAGCGTGCTGGCGGCGCACCACAAGCGCTCTTCCTGGAACTGCTGCATCTGGTAGATGAAGCCCTGCCCCTCGGCACCGATGCGGTAACGCTGCGGCACGCGCACCTCGTCAAAGTAGATCAGGCCCGTGTCGCTGCTGTGCATGCCGATCTTGCGAATCTTCTGCGCCACCTCGATGCCCTTGGTGAGCTTGCCGCCGGGGCCATCCCGCATGGGCACCATCACCAGGCTTTTGTTCTTGTGCACGGGGCCTTCACCCGTGTTCACCAGCATGCACATCCAGTCGGCCTGCAGGCTGTTGGTGATCCACATCTTCTGGCCGGTGATCACGTAATCGTCGCCGTCCTTGCGCGCCACGCTCTTGATGCCCGACACATCGCTGCCCGCCGCAGGCTCGCTCACGCCAATGCAGCCCACCATGTCGCCCGCAATCGCAGGGGCCAGAAAGTTGCGCTTGAGTTCTTCGCTGCCGTAGCGCGCAAGCGCCGGGGTGCACATGTCGGTTTGCACGCCGATGGCCATGGGCACGCCGCCGCAGTGGATGTGGCCCAGTGCCTCGGCCATGGCGAGGCTGTACGAATAGTCCAGCCCCTGGCCGCCGTATTCCTCGGGCTTGCACAGGCCCAGCAGGCCCAGGTTGCCCATCTTCTTGAAGACCTCGTGCGCGGGGAAGATCTCGGCCGCCTCCCACTCGTCCACATGGGGGTTGATCTCTTCGTCGATGAAGCGCTTGAGGGTTTTCTGGATCTCGCGGTGCTCGTGTGTGAACTGCATGGTGCTTGTCTCCTGCTGTTGCGTTTGTACGTTTGTGTGCCTGCAAACCTCGATCACGAAAGCTGAAACTGCCCCAGCGGCTGTGGCCGCCCGTTGAGCACCAGCTCCACCTGGTGCGCGCCGGGGTAGTGGGTGCGTGTGGTCATCTGCTGCAGCGACAGCGTCTTGCCCACCGCTACGGTTGCGCCTGGCGAAATGTTCAGCGTCTGCAGCTTGAACACCTTGGGCGCCGCACCGCCGTGGGCCTTGACGTAGTGCACCTTCAGGTCGGCCAGCACGCGCTGGGGCTGGGGTGTGGGGTTGTGCAGTTCGACCTCGATGCGCACCTTGTCGCCGATGCGTGCGCGGGCGGGCAGCACGCGCGCGGCCCGCACATCCAGCGCCACGACATGGCCCACGCCCAGGGCATCGAGCGCGCCAGCGTCGCCGCGTTTGATGAGAAAACGCAGGCCGTGGCGCACCAGGGCCTCGCGCGGGGCGGGCGCGCCCTGCAGCCAGGTGCGCGCGGTACCCACGGCGAGGTCGGGGTGGTCCTTGGCGATGTCGCCCAGGTGGTTGGCGACAGAGCGGCGCACATAAGACGATGGGTCGTCCTTGAGCGCATCGAGCAGCGGCAGGGCCAGCTGCGGGTTGTTCTGGAATGCAGGCAAACGCGGCGCCCAGGGCAGGCGGGGCCGCGTGCCTTCGCTCACCAGACGGCGCACATGGGCGTTGCCGTCGTGCGCCCAGTCGCGCAGCCGCGCGAGCGTGGCGCCCTGGTGGTGCAGCAGGTAGGGGCGGATGCTGAACTCGGCGGTAAAGCGCTGGGTGAGCGCGTGCTGCGCGGCCATGGCCGCCTCGAAATGCGGCAGGCCGTGTGTACCGATGTAGATGCTGTGCGGCAGGTACAAAAAGGCGCTGTAGGGGCGGTCACCCGCGTCGGGCTCGCCCACCGCATCGAGGCCCATGGGTGGGTCCATCGATTCGACCAGCAAACCCAGCGCGCGCGGCACGTCCTGCGGCAGGTGTGTCTGCAGGGCCTGCGCAATGCGCTGGCCGCGCGCCATCAGCTCCAGCGATTCGTAGCCGGGCTGTACTTGCTGCAGAAACGCGGTGGTATCGAACTTGCGCCACGCACGGCGCACCATGGCCGCGATGCGCGACGGCACGGTGTCGTTGAGCAGGTATTTGAGAGGCTCGGCCATCGGGGAGATTGCGTGCGAAGCGATTACATCCGCGCCACGCCAAAGCTCAGGGGCCGCAGCGTGCGGGCCTGTGCCTCGGCGCAGGTGTCCAGGCAAAACGCCAGCACGGCCCGCGTGTCGCGCGGGTCGATCACGCCGTCGTCCAGCAGCAGGCCGCTGGTGTAGAACGCATCGGCCTGGGCCTCGAACATGGCGACGATCTTGTCGAACTGGGCTTGCGACTCGGCCGGGTCGGGCGTGATGCCTTTGCGCGCGAGCGCCGCCTCGGTCACGATCTGCATGGTGCGCGCGGCCTGCTCGCCGCCCATCACTGCTGTCTTGGCACCGGGCCAGCTGAACAGGAAGCGCGGCGCATAGCCCCGCCCGCACATGCCGTAGTTGCCCGCACCAAAGCTGGCGCCGCACTGGATGGTGATCTGCGGCACGGTGGCATTGGTCACGGCCTGGATCATCTTGCTGCCGTGCTTGATCATGCCGCCCTGCTCGCTGTCCTTGCCCACCATGTAGCCCGTGGTGTTCTGCAGGTAGATGATGGGGTGGCCCAGCTGGCACATCCACTGGATGAAGTGCGTAGCCTTGTTGGCGCCCGCCACGTCGATGGGGCCGTTGTTGCTGATGAAGCCCACGGCATGCCCCTGGATGTGGCCCTGGGCGCAGACGGTGGCCATGCCGTAGCGGGCCTTGAATTCGAGCAGTTCCGAGCCGTCCACCAGCCGCGCCATCACCTCGCGCATGTCCACGGGCTGGCGCAGGTCGGAAGACATCAGGGCCAGCAGGTCGTCGGCGGGCAAGGTGGGCCCGGGTGCGCTGGGTCGCTGGGCTACGCCCCACCCCAGCTGCGCCACCACATCGCGCGCCAGGCCAACGGCCTCGCGGTCGTCCTGCGCCAGGTATTCGCCCAGGCCCGAGACGGCGGTGTGCATCTCGGCACCGCCCAGTTCCTCTTCCGTCGCAATCTCGCCCGTCGCAGCCATGAGCAGCGGCGGTCCGGCCAGGAAGGCGCGCGAGCGGCCCTGCACCATGATCACCACATCCGACAAGCCGGGCATGTAGGCGCCGCCTGCGGTGCCCGAACCGTGCTGCACGGTAATCACCGGAATGCCCGCTGCCGACAGCCGCGCGAGGTTGCGGAACAGTGTGCCGCCGTGCACGAAGCCCTCCACCCGGTAGCGCATGAGGTTGGCACCTGCGCTCTCCACCAGATGGATGAACGGCAAGCGGTTTTGCAGCGCGATCTCCTGCACGCGCAAGATCTTTTCCAGGCCCATGGGCTGGATGGCACCGGCCTCGATGCCTGAGTCGCTGGCCACCACCATGCAGCGCACACCGCTGACAAAGCCGATGCCCGCGACCATGCCACCACCGGGCACGGACTTCTGGGGGTCTTTCACGTCCTGCAGGTAGCCCGCCAGTGTGCACAGCGGCAACCAGGGCGCACCGGTATCCAGCAGCAGCGCCACACGCTGGCGCGGCAGCAGCTGGCCGCGTTTGTCAAACTGGGGCAGCGACCGGGCCGAGGCGGCGGCGGCGCGCTCTTCCAACGCGCGCAGGGCGTCCAGCCGGG